>JAJBSZ010000269.1 GCA_020861125.1 Planctomycetota bacterium
GGAAGGAGGCGTCCACCGAGGCGAAGGCGGCGGGGGTGGCGGCGGCATTGCCGGCGGTGGTGCCGACGGCGGCGCCGACGGCGTCGGACTTGCGGTCCTTTTTCGGCACCGCGATCTTGTAGATGAAATAACCGGCGACGCCCGTGACGAAGACGGTCATCAGGCCGAGGGTGATGCCGGGAAGGCCAGCCTCAAGGAGTTCGTGCAGGTCCAGACCGGCGCCCAGCGGGAAGGCGAAAAAGGGAATGGAGATGAGGACGCCCGGCGCCAGGAACTTTTTGATGTCGTTGTCGAGGTTCCCGAGGATCATGCCGATGATGATGGGCAGGATCACGGCGATCAGCATGATGATGGGGATATTGGCGAGGCCGGCCATGCCCATGGCGGCCATTTCGAAGAACGGCCCGTCGTTCGAGGAGATGACGGCGATGGCGCCGACGTCGCTTTCGTCACCGTACTTCGAGGCCAGGGCGGTGAACAGGCCGCCGTTGGAGTTGGACATGGCGGAAACGAAGGCCAGCGGGGTAATGCCCAGCCAGGTGGCGTGGGGGCCGAGAATCCGGCCGACCAGAACGCCGACGGCCAGGCCGGAGACGATCTTGGCGAAATTCAGGACCACCCCTTTCCAGAGGGCGACCCCGGCGGTGCGGATGGTGATCTGCGACCCGCTGCAAAACAGGAGCACCCCGATCAGCGGCAACGCCCCCTGCTTGAACAGGGCGGTGGTGAAGCTGCCGATCTGCAGTGAGGCAGGCGCGAAGGTGTTGGTCAGGCACCCCAGGACCAGGAACACCACCATCAACCCGCCGGGAACCCGGTTGATCGTCCGTAAAATTGGCACGTTTCCCATTGTTTTCCTCCCGTCCTCGCACAAGAAAAAAACCGCTCCAAACGCTGGCGCGTCGGTCCAGCGTTACGCCTCGACGATAACACCCACCCCGTCGGGGATCACCGTAACCGAAGCCTCGGGGTTGGCCAGGATGGTCTCGGCCCGGCCCAGGGCCTCGGGCAGGGAAGGTGCCCACAGCATGTTCATTCCTTCGATCATCTCTCGGGGCGCGCCGGGCCCCGTCACCATGATGACCGTGGCGTGCAACAGGACCCGGCAAAAGATCTGGATCTGCCATTGGTCCGGCAGGGTCTCCTCCCGGCCGCGGCGGCGGATGGCTTCCATCACCCCGGCGGCGGTGGGGATACGGCTGAAGCAGCGGCTCATTTCCTCCCCGCCGTGCCCGTCCCGGCACTCGGAGGCGACGATGATCACCCCGCCCCGCCGGCAGCTGGCCTCGGCCGCCGTCATGCTCTTGACCGCCTGATAAACGTTCTGATCCAGCGGATAGCCGCCGTTGGAGGTGACGACGATGTCGGCGGGAGCGGCTTTGACCCGGGTATGTCGGGCCACCAGTTCGCACCCCTGGCGGTGGGCCAGGTCGGCGTCTCCGGCGAAGGCGGCAACCACCCGTTTCTCGGCGTCCAGCACCACGTTGACGATGTAGGCGAGGCGGGCGGCGCGGGCGGCGAATATCATGTCGGTGTGGATGGGATTGCCGTCGAGGATGCCGGTGCGGGAGCGCTCGTCGTCGATGAATTCGGCGCAATGGTTCGCCAACACGGTAGTCCTGCTGGCGGAGCCGGGGAGTATTGCTTTGCGGCCGCCGGAGAAGCCGGCGAAGAAATGCGGTTCGATGAAACCGTCCGCCACCACCAGATCGGCGTCCAGCACCGTGGTGTTGATGCTGCAGTCGCCGCCGGAGGGCAAGAGGCCGATGGAGCGGAGCCGGCTGTTGTCCTGGGCGTCATGCACCAGGATCCGTTCCCGTTCGTAGACGGCCGGGCCGAAGCGTTGCCGCATCTCCTCTTCCGTCATGGGCCGGTGACAGCCGGTGGCGACGACAATGGTGACGGCGGCGTCGGGGGCGGTTTGCCGGATCTCCTCCAGCATCAGGGGAATCGTGAGGTGGCTGGGAACCGGCCGTGTATGGTCGCTGGTGATGACGGCGACCGTCTTCCGGCCGCGGGCCAGTTCCGCCAGCGGCGGGGAACCGATGGGGGAGCGCATCGCCGATCGCACGATGTCGATTTCCGCCGCATCACTTTTCAGGTCGCCGAATCTGGATTCCAGCACGGCGCGCACCCTGGCGTCCGGCACGGTCAGGGGCAGGGTGGTCCTGCCGAAGGGGATGGCGAATTCCATAACCGACACCTCCATGGACCAACCGAAATGAATTTCCTGCCGGCCGACCCGGTCAGGATCGCTGTCGTCGATGGGCGGTAGTGCGGAGCGTGAAAATTACGTCCTCGAGATGCCGGGCCATGACCGCCTGGGCTGTCGCCGATTTGCGTTCGCGAATGGCTTGCATAATATCGAGGTGGTACAGGTAGGCCCGCTCCATCGCCCCGGGGATGACCTGGACGATATTCTGCTGGTGCAGCATCATGTCCCGGACCGTATCCAGCAGCATCGGCAAAGCGCGGTTGCGCGACATCTCGCCGATGCAGCGGTGGAAGCGAAGGTCCAACTCCGAGAATTCCTGAAAATTTCCGGCATTGACCTGGTTCCGCATGGCGGCGCACACCTGCTCCAGGTCGCGGATTTGGGCCGCCGTCGCCCGTTCGGCGGCGAGTTCGGCGATGCCCGGTTCCAGGATGCGTCGCGTTTCCAGCGTCTCCTCGGCGCTGACCACCGTATCGCTGATAAAGGTGCCGGTGCCGTGCCGGCTGTCGATGATCCCCCGATACGACAGTTCCTTGAGCGCTTCCCGCAGGGCGGTGCGGCTGACGCCCAGTTCCCGTGCCAGGACATCCTGCGGCGGCAACCGTTCGCCGGGGCGCAGCGCGCCCGCGCGAATGCGCTGGAGTATGACGTGAATGCTCCGTGAGGTCAGGCTGTCGGTCTCGGGATCGGAGCAAAAACGGCTGGCCACCGTTAGCCTCCTGGAATAATGGTATGAAGTCTTGTGGTTAGTATACGCGGTGTCCGGTGTCCCGCAACCGCTTTTACCCGAAATTGTCGCCCGCTTCGGCGCCGTTTCTGCCGATTCCGGCTGCCTGGGGAGGGAAAAGGGGCGACGGGTGGTCCGGGAGCGGGGTAACGCCCGTTGAGATATGAAGACTTAACGGCCGGGCCTTCATGACGGACGGTTGTGCCGTCCGGGGCCTTCCGGCGTCAGGTGGTCGTAGCTGTTGCGGGCGCCATGAATTTTGCTTGACAGATGATCGGGAATGGGCGATTATATCCGCAAGCGACTGGGGAGTATCCGCAGTGGTTGCAAGGCGGCTCTCCGGGATATCCTGCCCGATACTGGCGCGTATCGAAGTGGGAGCGGGGCTGGCCC
>JAJBSZ010000088.1 GCA_020861125.1 Planctomycetota bacterium
CTTCAACTGCTCCATATCCCGCTGCATCCGCTTGCGGTAGTTGTCGAAGTCCGCCCGCTCCCGGCGCGCCATATCGAGATAGGAATCGCGCTCCGCCGCCACGGCGTCAAATTCGGCCTGGGCCACCGTCGCCGGCGCCGGTGCGGGTGCTTCCGCCGCCGGCGGAGTCGTGCCCGTCTCGGCCGCCCCGTCCGTCGCCACCGCCGTGTCCGCCGCCTCGGGTTCCGCCGCCGCCGTGGGCCGGTGACGCCGGGTGGATCGGGTGCCGCCCAGCGGCATGAAAGGCCGGGTGGCCCGCTTTTTGTGTTTGCCTGTGCTCATGCTATGGTTCCTCTCGCCGCCCCGCCGTGCCGCCGGAGCGATCCGTTACTTGGAGTCCGAAAAATAATCCTTCC
This sequence comes from Planctomycetota bacterium, assembly GCA_020861125.1. The sequence goes on from JAJBSZ010000088.1 coordinate 396, forward strand.
ACCGGTCCTTGAAACTCTTGCGCTGGGGCGAAACGTAGGTGTCGTCCAGAGCCGCCAGCTCGCGGAACAGTTCCTCCTGGCGGGTGGTGAGCTTCTTGGGCGTTTCCACGATCACCTGGACGATCTGGTCCCCTTCCGACTTGTCCCGCAACCGCTTGAACCCGAGGCCGCGCAGCCGGAACACCTGGCCGCTCTGGGTACCGGCCGGGATCTTCACCCGGGCCTTGTTCTTGAGGGTCGGCACCTCCAGTTCGGTGCCGAGGGCCGCCTGGGAGAAGGTGATGGGAATCTGACACACCACGTCGTCGCCCTGGCGGGTAAAGAAATCATGCTCGGCCACAAAGATGTAACAGTACAGATCGCCCCGCGGACCGCCGGAATCGGAAGGCTCGCCCTCGTCCGGGATGCGCAGACGGGTGCCGTCCTCGATGCCGGCCGGGATATTGACCTTGATCCGGACCACCTTGGACTCGCGTCCCGTGCCTTTGCACTGGGGACAGGGCTTGTCGATAAACACGCCCTTGCCGTGGCAGGTGGGACAGGTCTGGGCGACGGAAAAGAAGCCCTGGTTGCGGTAGACCTGGCCGCGGCCGCCGCAGCTGCCGCAGGTCTGCGGTTTGGACCCGGGCGCGGCGCCGGTGCCGTGGCACCGTGAACAGATCTCGTTGCGTCGGAGTTCGATGGTTTTGGTGGTGCCGGTCGCCGACTCTTCGAAGGTGATATTGACCCGGCATTTCAGGCTGGCGCCGGCCCGAACGCCCTGGCCAAAGCCGGAACTGCCGCCAAACACCCCTTCGAAAATCGATCCGCCGCCGCCGCCGCCGAAAATGTCGGCAAAATGACTGAAAATATCCTCGAACGATGAGAAATTGGGAGCGCCTTCGCCGCCCATGCCCGACAATCCTTCGTGGCCATAAGCGTCGTAACGCTTGCGTTTCTCCTCGTCGTGCAATACCTCGTAGGCTTCGGCCGCCTCCTTGAACTTCTCCTCCGCCGCCTTGTCCCCCGGATTGCGGTCCGGGTGGTACTGCATGGCCAACTTGCGGTAGGCCTTTTTTATTTCATCCTGGCTGGCGCCTCGTTCCACCCCCAGGATTTGGTAATAATCACGTTTTTTCGCCATAATCGAACCTTCGCCCCCGCGTCCCCGGCTCTGCCCGGCGAACGCCAGCGGGTCTCAATACATACCGTACCATCTAGTACCTGTTTTTGCGCGGGCACCCTTCCCGCACGCTATTCCCCTGACACCGGCTCGTTGCCGGCAACTTTCCGAACAAGATGGGCAGCCAGCGTCCGGTTGGCAAAAGCCGAAGGATGCCCGTCGAATATTTTATATAAAATGGTCTCTTCCCGCCACCGCGGACCAAACGCCTCCGTCACCGGGATCACCGTGATGCCGCTCCGCCGCAGCCGCGCCATGACCGCCGGGGTATCGTCCCAGTACACCACCGTCAACGGCACACCGTAGCGCTCGCGGCAGATCCGGTGCATCGCCTCGAGGATGGCGAAGGTCAGCTCCTCGTCCCGCCCGCCGGTTTTGGCGACAAACTTCTCCCGTACCCGGCTGAAAAACCGGCTGCGGTCCAGCAGCACCTGCCAGCGGCCGGTACCCTCGCCGGAGGCAAAGGTGCCGGTGTGGACCAACCGGCCGTCCGCCAGGACGTAGCGCGGTGAGCCGGGCGGATTCGGGTCGATCACCCGGGCCGCGTGCTGATCCATGTAACTGTAGATCACCGCCTTGACGGCAGCGGGCGCCACCCCGGCCTTGCCCAAACGGTACTGCAGTTCCAGGTCCCGCAGCGAATGGTGCGGCCCGTTGCCGCCGATGGCCAGATTGATCACCCGCTTATCGAACCCCAGCCCGGCGGAAAAATAGTGCGGCAGGGTTTGGTCGTCGTTCAGATAGGAGCCGAAGGTGAACGAACAACCCATAAATGCATAAACCTCTTCCGCCTCCTCATGGCACCGGGTCCATCGGAACCCATAGGGCCCGGTGTGGCAGGCCCCGTCGAAGAGCATCTCGCCGCTCGGCTCGTCGAAGCAATACTGTCGGAACAAGTTGTCCGGCCGGAGCTCCGACCCGAGGGGCGGATCCCGCAGCCACGGCGATTCGGCGCTGGCCGATTCCAGGGAATTTACCACCTTGCCCCGGGTATGGTGGCGGACGCGGCGGATGGGCACCCCCTCCCGGGCGAAGACGTCACCGGCGAAATCCCGGGCCAGCGCTTCCGGATTCAGGCCGTCTCGCAGGGCCCGTTCCCGGGCGGCGAGGTAGCTGGCCGGGTCCAGGGCGTCCCAACTGTAGCGGCCGCCCGACACAGCGATGGTTGGCGGCGCCTCGAACAGGCCGGAAAGGGAGAAATACTTTTCGCCCATCTCCAGGCCGAGAATCCCCAGCCCGACCGACAGCGCCACCATCGCCGCCGCCGCCAGCCGCGGCCGCCCCCGCCGGGCGGCGACGACGGCGGTGGCCGTCGCCAGCACCACCAGGGCGATCAGCAGCCCTTCCAGCGGCCGCTTGAACCACGGCACCAGATACCAGCCGCCGGCCAAAACCAGCCCGTCGGCCGCGATCACCACCGCCAGCAGGTGTCGCGACCAGCCCGTCCGGACGGGCGCGGCGTCGCCTTCTTCCTTAGTCAAGCTGGAACTCCTGCCGCCAGTCGCCCCGTTCCGCCAACGCCGGCTGCTCCGCCTTGGCGAACAGGCTGTCCTCCAGCACCAGGTAGTCCATTTCCGTCCGCATGAAGCAGCGGTAGGCGTCCTCGGGCGTGCAGACGATGGGCTCGCCCCGCACGTTGAAGCTGGTATTCACCACCACCGGACACCCGTGCCGCTCGTGGAACGCGGCCAGCAACTGGCCGTAGCGCGGATTGACCGCCGGGTCGACCGACTGGATGCGGGCGGAATAGTCCACATGGGTGATGGC
>JAJBSZ010000119.1 GCA_020861125.1 Planctomycetota bacterium
ATGTTGTCGGTGACCCGGGCCACGCTCTCGTTCAGGGTGACGGAAAGGGAAGCCACGTTTTCCGCCGCCTTCTCGGCGTTGGCCGCCACCTTTTCGATACTGTCCATCACCACCTGACCGCGCTGGAGGATCAGGTTGGCCTGGTAGGACAGGGCGTCCATGTTGGTGGCCAGGGACTTGACGTTGCGGCGGAATTCCGGGTCGCCGACGATGTCGTTCAGGTTGGTGGTGAGTATGGTGAGCTGATCGCCAAACTCGTTGACCTTGACAAACAGTTCCGACAGGTCGGGCAGCGGGGAACTTTCCAAACGGTCCGCCTCGGCCACGGTGGCGGCGCGGCGCAGACTTTCGGCCGACGTGCCGGGAATTATCTCCATGAAGGCGTCGCCCACCAGACCGGCGGTCGACACCTTGGCGGTGCTGTCACGGGGCAGGGACCGCGATTCGTCGATATCCAGGACGATCTCCATGTCGGTGCCGCCCGGCCGGATCTGGATACTGGCGACCCGGCCGATCTGGAAGCCGCCCATCTTAACCGGCGCCCCTTCCTTGAGACCGCCGACATTCACCATATTCACCACCACCCGGTAGTGGCTGCCGAGGATGGACGAGGAATTGCCCCAGGCCATGAGCATGACGATGAGGATGATCACCGCCGCGATGATGGAGGCGCCGATCGCCAGTTCCATGGTTGCGGTCTGTTTTCTACCCGCCATTGTTTCCACTCCAATCTAGAGGCTGATCGATAGCCCGTTTTCGAGGCCGGATACTTCGTTAAACGACTCGAACGGGATGCAAAAAACAGTCTCCCACCGCGTTTTTGCCACCCTGTCCCTCGCCGTTGTCCTCGTCTGCGGCCACGTAAACGGAGTATCGAACACCTTGTAGTGCCGCGTGGTGGTTGTACCAGCTATTCCCTTTTACGCCACCGGCTGAATGGGACCGTCCGCCTCGCCCCGCACGAACTGCCGGATCATCCGGTCCCGGTCCGAGGCATTGGGGTCTGGTTCGCCGCTCCCGAGCCTCCGGTATTCCTCCGGCGGCCCGTCCCCCACCACCTTACCGCCGTAGAGCATGACGATGCGGCTGGCCACCTTGACCGCCAGGTGCATGTCGTGGGTGACGACGATGGAGGTGACGTGCGCGTCCTGGAAGGAGGCGTGGGTCTCCTTGATCAGATCGCCGATGGCGTCGGACATGATCGGATCGAGGCCGGTGGTCGGCTCGTCGTAGAGGATAACCTCGGGACTGCAAGCGATGGAACGGGCCAGGGCGGCCCGCTTCTTCATCCCGCCCGACAGTTCCGACGGCATCTTGTCCTCGGTGCCCGGCAACCCCACCTGGCGGAGCCGTTCGGTCACCACCGACCGGATCTTATCCTCGTCCTTCTCGCCCATGGCCCGCAGGGGGAAGGCGACGTTCTCGCCCACCGTCATGCTGTCGAAGAGGGCGCCGCCCTGGAACAGCATGGCCATACGCCGGCGGGCCGCGCCCAGTTCGTCATTGGTCATGGCGGCGATGGTTTTGCCGAATACGTACACCTCGCCCCGATCCGGCTCCAGCAGCCCCAGCATCAGCCGCAGGGTGACGCTTTTCCCCGTGCCGGAAGGGCCGATGATCACCAGGGTCTTGCCCCGCTCCACGTCGAGGGAGACGCCGGCCACCGGCTCGATGCGGCGGGCGCCGGTTCCGAAGCCCTTGTGCACGTCCACCAGCCGGATGACGGCCTCGCTCCCGTCCGCCCGCTCCGCCGCCGCGCCGCTTGCCGCCGCGCCGCCCGGCCGGTCCAGAGTCGCCACATCATCCGCCGTCGCACCGTTTCCGTTGGCCATGGGTTCCTTTTTTTATACCGCTTTATACCGCGGCTAGAACAGACCGCGCAGCGCCATCCAGGCGGAATCGAGAAAATAGGCCAGCTTGTCCCACAGGCTCTGGGCATAGAACAGAATGATCGACATCACCAGATTGAGGATCAGGATGGCGATGCAGGAGGACACGTTGGCGGTGGTGGTGGCCTTGCCTACCCCCTCCGCGCCGCCGGTGGTGTGCAGGCCGTTGCGGCAGCAGATGAGGGAGATGGTAACGCCAAACACCAGCCCTTTGGACAGCCCCTGGACGTAGTCGTAGGGGATCATCCACTCCTCGATCTGGGCCCATTGGAAATGGGATTCGGCCCCGAGGATGAACACCGTCATAAACAACCCGGCGAGGATGCCGATGAACATGGCGAACACGGTGAGGACCGGCGTCATGAAAAAGCTCGCCAGCACCCGGGGCAGCACCAGGTAGCGGATCGGGTCGGTGCCCATGGTGTCGAGGGCGTCGATCTGTTCGGTGACGTTCATGGTGCCGATCTCGGCGGTGATGGAACACCCCACCCGCCCGGCCAGCATCAACCCCACCAGCACCGGGCCGAGCTGCCAGACCTGGGCCTTGGCCACGATGGCGCCGGTCCAACTTTCCACCCCGAGGGTGACGAACTGGTTGTACGAGGTATAGGCCAAGACGGCGCCGGTGAAGGCGCCGGTGGTGAGGATCACCGGAATACTCTGTACGCCGATGAAGTACAGCTGCTCGAGGGTCTCCCGCTTGTACGGCAGGCCGCGGGTGAGCCAGCGCAGGCACTGGAGGAACAGGATGGTTATCTGGCCGACGCCACGAATGCCGTCGGATACCACCCGCCCCAGGGCTATGATATGGTTGATCATCCACCGCTTCCGAATAACCGGCGCCCGCCCCACCGGGTTCGTCGGTTGTGCCCGAGAATGGCACCGCTGGCGGCCGGCATACTGCCGCCGCCGAGGGCGAAGACCGGGCCGTACCGCCCCGGCAGCCGTAACCCCTCGCCGAATTTGTACGACAAACGACCACTTTTGGCAAGGAAAAGCGGGATTCCAACGGTGCGACCGGGAACAAAAGCCGGCCGGTCGGGCCGGAGAAACTGCCGCCGCTCACCCGATCGAGTACGACAGATGTAGGTTGCCTCGGCCTCCGCTCCAGCGGCGTAAAACATGTCTTTCTCGCACAGTCTTGCTCCATAACCGCCGGATCAGAAAATTTGTTGCCGAGCCATTTTTTCCTTGCTGGACGCGGATCGGGGATACCAAACATACTAAAAACTGTTCCTACCTCATCGCGACATCGGATGCAGCGTCAACATCGCAAAACGGATCTTCAAAAACCAACGCCCCACAGCGTTTTGTGCAGACCTGCGCTCAACCTTTTCCTTACGTCGATGACGACGATCCACGCTATGAAACCACGTCTAGACAATTTTCCGGCGCCGCCGTCTCGGCCGGTTGTTCCGGCCCAGATGCAG
>JAJBSZ010000080.1 GCA_020861125.1 Planctomycetota bacterium
CGTTGTCACTGAGGCCGATGACGTCGCTGTCCAGCAGGTTGTCTCTGATTAGGACGCACTTGGGACAGGTCACCGGCAGGTCTTCCTCCGACACGCAGAGGATCCGTTCGGCCGGGAAATTCGGTTCAATGGCGTCTATTTCATGTAACAGCTGTTGCTTGATGCGTTTGTAACAAAGCACGAGGAAATAGGTATCGGGATCCCCGCCCGATTTGTCCAGCGAAGCGAGGATATTTGCCATGATCTGTTGCCAGGTGCCGGGGTGTTCATTGCGAAAATACCGGCATTGGCCGCACTGCCGTTGGCATTTGCTCTCCTGACAACGCTGTTCCATGGTCTTGTCGAGATCGCTCCAGGCGCGGCCGGTTTCCTCAATGGCCTGAAGGAGGAACCGTTTCTGCACCGGACTGACCAACTCGCTCATATACCCTAGTTTGGACATGAGGTTAAAGAAAATGCGGCGCGACCGGACCTTGTCGTCGACCCAATCGCCAAGAATATACTTAATGCGGGATTCACGGTAAGCCTCCACCGTACAGCGCAGGTTGTAGTTGAGCCGCCGGAGCAAAACCAGGAGGTCCGGCATGATGTTGGTGAGGTTGCTCGCGGGATCCACCATGGATATCTGGCTGTACAGCCTGGTCATCATTTCCACGATCAAGCAGGATGGCATGTACAGCACGGTGCAGCGCTTCATGATGGCCGCAAAATTATTGTTCAATACCGACATAAGGTACCTACCTCCGAGTGGCTGCCAGGAGCCGGGTTCATTTCGCTTACGTGGATCGATCCATCCCGCCATTGCGGGCTGATGGACGTACCGGTATCAGGGGTCGGGTGGACTTCCTCTTTCTTTGCTGTTAACGTTCGTGGCGCGATCCTTTGCCTGCCGGACCGTGGCGGATCCTGGTTGTTTTATTCGTAAGTGTATCATTTAAATCCATTTAAGGTTGAAAAAAAATAGTCCGCGGATCTCGCTACCGAAACCAGCTCCTATGAATTAACAATATACGTTGCTCTCATGCGCAAACGTTAACACTACCCGTAGGCTAGCGATTTTCAACAGAAATTATCGGTTTTTGGCCTGCCTTTTTGGTTGCAGTTGCCGTCGGCTGGAATCTCCCCTAGGCGGAAACGTGGGGGGAGGGTCATTGTGGATCTAAATTATTGAAACTTATATCGTTACAATATATCCGGGTTGTCCCACCGCGTGGTCAGGGGTCCGAACAAGGTTGGCGCGCCACTGCTGGCCTTCCCCGGGCCGGTTACGGCAGGGTACCCGCGGCGACGGGGGGCGCCTGCCGGCCGGCCGTGTGGGACGACCGAAGAAACACTTGCCGCTGCCACCCGGTCCGTTAGGATAGGGGGCGATCCGGCGGCCGCTGGAGACGGTGGGCTGAAAAGACGGAGGGAACATGACGGAACGGCAAACGGACGCCATGGTGTCCAACAGCCAGCTGCGGGCACTCCGGGCGGCCCTGGGGACCGGGGACTTGCCGCTGATCCTCGCCATCCACGACTATCCCGATCCCGACGCCATCGCCGCCGCCATGGCTATGCAGGTTTTGGCCGGCTCGTGGGGCATATCTTCTGTCATAGCCCATGGTGGGGTATTGGGTCGGGAGGAAAATGCGGAAATGGTCCGGCTGCTCCGGGTTGACCTCAGGACCTTCGCGTCCCTGGGCGATCTGGCCGAGTACCGTGGGGCGGTGTTTCTCGATACCCAACCGACCTCCCGCAACCATTCCCTGCCCAACGCGGTGCCGGTCCTGGCCGTTATCGATCACCACTCCCTGGGTGAGGATTCGGCCCGTTTGGCCCCAACCCGCACGCCAGCTACCCGGACTCTCTCCTACCGTGACGTGCGGAGCGAGGTCGGGGCCAGTTCGACCCTGCTCTGCGGCTACCTCGATGCCGCCGGCATCCTGCCGGATAGCCGGTTGGCCACCGCCCTGTTTCTCGGGGTCCGAACCGATACCGACAACCTGCTGCGGGACGTCCGCCCCGCCGATATCGCCGCCTATACCCGGCTGCTGCCGTTGGCTGACCATGCCATTGCCGCGGGAGTGCTCCACCCGCCTCTCGAGGCCGAATATTTCCGCTTTCTTCGCCGGGCCATGGAGGAAGCGGCGATCTTCGGACGTTCCCTCATGACCGTTCCCGGCGAGGTGCCGACGCCGGACATCCTTTCCACCGCTTCCGACGCCCTGGTCCGGCTGCGGGGCATCGACTATGCCCTGGCGGTGGGTTTCCACGCCAACCGCGCCTATCTGTCCCTCCGCTGCACCGAACCGCGCACCGACGCCACCCGGGTCATCCTCCGCATCGTCCAGGGAAGCGGCCCAGGCGGCGGGCATGGCCGGTCCGCCGGCGGCTCCATCGACGCTGGGGCACGGCCGGAAGAGACGAAGGCGGTTATCCGCAACCGGTTTCTGGAGGCCACCGGCGACAGCGGCCACCCCGGAGTGCCTTTGCTATGAATGAAACCCTGCTCACCGATCTTACCCCGGCCCAGCGCGAGGCCGTCACCCACGTCAACGGTCCCATGCTGGTGGTGGCTGGCGCCGGATCGGGTAAAACCCGCGTCGTCACCCGTCGGGTGGCGCATCTGATCCACCACGGGGTCAGGCCCTGGCGCATTCTCGCCCTCACATTTACCAACAAGGCGGCCCGGGAAATGCGCGACCGGGTGGAAGCCCTGGTGGGGGAAGCGCCGGCCTGGATGGGCACCTTCCATTCCATCTGCGCCCGGATGCTCCGCTTCGATATCGGGCACCTCGGTGACGGCCGCGACAACCGTTTTTCCATCCTGGACCAAGGGGATCAGGAGAGCCTGGTGAAGCAGGCCATGAAGCGCCTGGGGGTAGACGACAAGGCCTATCGGCCGGCTTCGCTTCTGGCGGCGATCAGCCGGGCCAAATCCGAGTTCGTGGCGCCTGGCGAAATGCCCACCGCCACCCCGCGCGACGCGATTATCTATGATGTCTATACGGAATACGAGCGGGATCTGCGGCAGATGAACGCCCTGGATTTCGACGACCTGCTGGTGCAGGCGGCGAATCTTCTTGCCCGGAACCCGGAGCTCCTTGCCAAGTACCGGTTGCGTTTCCCGTATATCCTGGTGGATGAATACCAGGATACCAACCGGGCCCAGTACCGGTTGCTGAAGGCACTGGCTGGCCCCGGCGCCAACATCCACGCCACCGGCGACCCGGACCAGTCCATCTATTCCTGGCGGGGCGCAGATTACCGTAACATCATGGACTTCCAGCGGGATTTCCCCGGCGCCCGGGTGGTTCGCCTGGAAGAGAAC
>JAJBSZ010000101.1 GCA_020861125.1 Planctomycetota bacterium
GTCCCAGTTGGGCGCCACCAGCTCGGTCAGGACGGCGAGGGCCAGGTCCATCCGCGAGTACCAGACGCCGGTGTCGTCGGTGGCGGTGTTGTTGGCGCTGAAGGAGATGCCCAGGTCGGTCCAGGTCCAGGCCTGCTTGGTACTGCTGCTCTGCAGTTCCGAGTAAGACAGGTTGTCCGGGTTGAATATCTGGTAGAACATGTTGTCGATGGTGTCCATCAGGTTGCGGATGGTGCTGTCGCCGAAGAGGATGCCTTTGGTGTCGTTCTCATAGTCGAAGGAATCAAGATAGGTGATGAGGTCGGAGAGGTCGTTGTAGGCCTGCACCAGGTTTTGGATCTCCTCCACCACGCCGTCGGTGTCTGTCTTGACGGTGATGGTGGTGTAGGATTCCGACGCCTCGGTCAGCTCCAGGGTCAGGCCGAGGATGGCCTGGTTGTTGGTGTTGGTCGAAGCGCGGAGCACCACCGGCGACATTCCGGAGTCGGGCTGGCCATAGAGGAGCATGGAATCCTGGCCTTTCGACACCTGCTGGAAGCCGAGGACGTCCAGGTCGGTATCGATGATGAAATCGCTGCCCGAGCCCGAAGAGCTGGCGCTGATGGACAGGCGGTAGGAGGCGCTGCCGCTGCCGTCGTTGATGATGGAGCATTTGTAGCCGGCGTCGAGGTCGGTGATGCGGTTCATCAGGTCGGTCAGGGTGTCGTTCGGGCCGACTTCGATCACGGTTTTCAAACTGCCGTTCAGGACCGAGGTGCCTTCCTCGCCGCCGACGCCGACCCCGGCGAGGCCGAGGTGCTCGGCCGTCTTGGTGCCGTCGGCGGTGGTGACGGTGATGTTGCCGGTGCTGAGGGAGCCGTCGGACTCGTAGAAAGCGGTTTGTTCGATGACGATGCCGTCGCCGGCGTCGTTGATCCGTGCGTTGACGCCATAGAGGGAGCCATTGATGGCGTCGATGACGTCGCCCATGGTGACGCAATATGTGAGATCGATGTTGACCGAGGTGCCCTGGGCGTTGGTGACGGTGATGACGCCTTGGTCCGCTCCGGCGCCGCCGTTCAGGGATGCCAGGGTGGTGGCGCGGCCGATATAATTCCGGTTGAGGCTGCCGTTATTGAGGTGGGAATTGGCGGCGACGACCGTATCCGACCCTTCTTCCGTTCCCACCAGCCCGAGGTCCGACGCCAGGGTGTTCAGGGCGTTGTAATGGAAGGTGACTTCTTCGCCTGAATCGTTGGTAAAGGAGATGCCGCTGCCGGAATCGCTGATGCCGAAATACATGTTGGTGATGCCGTAGGTGGATTCCAGCTGCTTGTTGAGGACGCCGATGAGGTCGGCCAGGGTGGAATACTGGTCGAGGCCGGCGGTGGACAGTTCGATGGGGTTCCCGCCGTTGACGGAGGGGATGGTCAAATAGATGCTGCCGAGGCCGGCGATGGTTTCGGCGGTGGAGGTCACGCCGCGGATGTCGGCCAGCGCTCCGGTCGGGGTAAACACGCCGGCGGTTTCGCTGTCGAAGGTGGTGGCGGCCAGGCCGGTGGAACCGGCGGTGGCCATATCGCCGCCGATGGTGACGGGATCGCCGTCGTTAAGGCCGATGGCGCTGATCACCTCGATGCCGAGACCGTCGGCGGAGATGCCAAAGACCAGCTCCGCCCCGGTGCCGCCGAGGGTGGCGTGGGCGGCGATCTTGTCGGCCACCAGGGTGTTCAGGACGCTGATGTAATCGTTCAGGTCGTTGGTGGTATAGTGGAAGTTGATGGCTTCCAGCGCTGCAATGAGTTCCTCGCGGCTGATGCTGATGATGGAAGAGCTGCCGTCCGGCCCGAAGGTGAAGGTGAGTTCCGTGCCGGAAAAATCGAGGCCGGCGCCGGCGTTGAGTTCGGCCAGAAGCTCGCTGCCGGTGAGGTTGTCTTCCACGCAGGTACCCACCATGACCGGATTCAGGTTGCGGTGGACGCCGGTTTCGAAGGTGCCGTAGGTGGCACCGGTGTAATTTTTGGAAAAGCCCAGCCGGTCGGCGGCATCGCCGGTGACCTTGAAATTGGTGGATGTATCGACGTTGAACCAGGCGAGACCGTCGGAACTGGAATGGATATCGAGCCGGGGCACGACGGCGGTCGGATCGTTTACGGCATCGGCGATGGCGGTGTTGACGGCGTCGATGATATCCTGCAGGGTCGCGGTGTCCGGGTCCAAGGTGCTCAGGTCGACCGAGACGTTGTAGGCGGTGCCGTTGACGGTGAATTCGACGTTCAGCGGATTGGCCAGCATGGGGACGATATCGGCCTGGGCCATGGCAACGCCGGTGGTGGCGTCGTTGACCTCCGACAGGGTCATCGTCGCCCAGATCATGCCGCCGGTATCGGCGATGGCCGTGGTGCCGAAGAGGTGCTGGATATCGGCGTTCGACGTATCCGAACCGTAATACGTGCCCATCAGGCCGAGGCTCTGGGCAAACAGGCCGCCGCCGGTGACGTCCGAAATACTGTAGTCGTGTTCGCTCGGCAGGCCGCTCAGGTAGATGCCTTTGGCGTCGGAGTCGATCTCAAACTTCAGGTTGCTCATGCCGGGGTAGGTGATCTGGCTGAGGCAGCCGTTCAGGTAATCGAGAAGGTCGTCCACGGTTGCGTCGTCCTGCCGCAGCAGCGCCCGCAGTTCGGTGCCATCGGCAATTTTAATGGCCGTGTACTGGTGGTCGTCACCGCCTTCGTAGATGTAGAGGTACATGTCCGAGGCATTTTCCAGCCCGTTGCCGCCGTTTAGATGCTTCAGCAGGGTGGAGCCGGTAAGCGCTCCGGCGGACACATAGGAATAGGAATCCTCGGAGCCGATGCCGGTGCCGTTGGCGCCGGAGAGGTTGCCGATCATCGGCGACGACATGTCGCCCAAGACCCGCAGGCCTTCGAAGGAGTCGCCGTCGGCCTTGGCGGTGTAGGCGCCGATCAGGCCGAGCTGATTGACAGTTTGCGGATTGGCCATCTGCACGTTGCCCGATTCGTCCGCGCCCCAGACGTTGCTTATTTCATAGGTATACCCGCCGGTCATGCCGGTGAGGGAAAACCCGTTCTTGTCGTCGTTGATGGTGAGCTTCAGCCCTTCCGCCAAATCGCCGTAGGGTTCGTCAGCGACCGCGTTTTTTATGGCGGTGTTGACCGCGTCGATGATGTCGCCAACCGTGGTGACGTTGGTGAGATCGACGTAGATATCCAGCTCCCGGCCATCGCCGGCGACGGTGATGCACATCATGCCGTCTTCGACGCCGAGGCCGTCGTTGAGAAGGGACAGGT
>JAJBSZ010000165.1 GCA_020861125.1 Planctomycetota bacterium
TGGTCATTGCCATCGGCTATCCCCTGGAGACGGTGGTGCTGGAAACGTTGCCCCCAGGCGGCAGCACCGCCTACTGGCGCGACGCGGCCGGTGTCCACCACGTGCCGAAGCGGGGGTTGGCCGAAGTCCTGGTGCAGCGGTTCGAGTGATAGCGGGCGGTGGATGGATCGCGACCGAAATCACGGTACCGGAACCGCCCGGCCCGTGATGCCGAGATGGTCCCCGGTGCGACGGCAACGGAGTGGTTGCGGTTTGTCAACGGACAAGAACACATGACCGGAGGTGGCCTCACGCCATTTCCGTGGGCGCGATGGAATTGAGCAATACACCCTCCGGCCGTGATGCCGGGCGTACGTTACGGTCCAGCCTCTCCGATTCTTTACCGCACCGTTGGTCATTGCCATCGGCTATCCCCTGGAGACGGTGGTGCTGGAAACGTTGCCCCCGAGCGGCAGCACCGCCTACTGGCGCGACGCGGCCGGCGTCCACCACGTGCCTAAGCGGGGTTTGGCCGAAGTCCTGGTGCAGCGGTTCGAGTGATAGCGGGCGGTGGACGGATCGCGACCGGTATCACGGTACCGGGACCGCCCGGCCCGTGATGCCGAGATGGTCCCCGGTGCGACGGCAACGGAATGGTTGCGGTCTGTTCACCGGAAAAGAGACATGACCGGAGGTGCCACGGTCTGGCCGGTACCGCTTTTTCCGACCGGACCAGACGGCGATAACGAACGCCGCGTGATCCACCATGTAGCTGATTGCGCTGCCGCATGCAGCCGGGGACGCACCGCGGCGCTATCACCGTTACGGTATCGATGTGATCCACCAGCCGGTGATATCGCGCCCGGTCACCCGCGGGAGATTCGGCCGGCATGTCGGCAACCGGCCGGGCACACTCCAGGGTGATGGTCGGATACGCCGCCTTCAGGTCGATCACCACTTCCATCGCCCAGGTATCAACGCCGAGGGCGCCGCCGTTGATACAATGCCGCACGCCATTCCTGGTGACGCAATATTCGCATATCTCCCGGAGAAAGGCTTTGATCCGCAGGCAATCCGGATGGGATTCGTCGTACCTGAACGAAAAGAAGGCGGGACGGTGGCCGGTGAAACATCAGGTTTCTTCCATGGGTACCATACGTTCTCCTGACGGGTTGGGCGTCGGGAACGCAGGTGGAAGATGGCGCCGGGGAGGTTTCCAGAACGGGCGACGCCCTGGCTGCGGCTAGCCATCAGGGTGATAAAAGTCGTCACCCAGCCCGATACGGTCCCGGCAATGTACCGGTCGTCTCGGTCCAGGCGTACGGCGTAAAAAAAGGGGATGCCGACGCCGTCTGCTACCAAGGGAGCTACCAAACTCCCGACAAACCCAAACGGAAACACGACGGCACCCCCAAACGCTAGCTTGGGGGGAAAACGCTCGAATTCCCGGTAAAAAAGGCGTCACTCGGAGTGTACTACACAATTAGGCGAACGCAAGGAGTTACTGTTTGCTGGTATTGCCTGTGCCGAATGGGGGCAAGGAGGAATCTCAGGATTGGTGTCCGCAGGGCCGATTGTTGGTTCCTGCTACCCGTCGTAACCGTCGGGCATTCGGAGGAAACTTCGTTTATCCGGTCCGAAACGATTCTGGCACTACGAGCATTTCGGTAATTGGCGTGTGGATGGAGGGATGTACGAAAAGCCAAACTAGTACGCACCGATAGGCCACCCGGCCAAATGCAACGGGAATGCGGCGGCTGGCCGCCACGGGGACACGATGGCTCTGTCATGAGGGAAGAACTGGCGGGTGACCAGCCGCTGTGCGTCCTACACCTGCTGCTGGTATCGTCTACCGCAGAGTACCATGCTTTCGGCGACGGTGGGCGGAGGGAGCGGCTGAGGAGTGGCTGAGCGTCACGGCGGTGATGGCGCTGGCCGCTCCCGTTCTGGGAAACGCCGCTCCCCGTGATGTCGCGGTCCCGGACGGCGCCGGATGGCGGTCGGCTAGAGCCCCTGCAATACCCGCTCCAGTTCCGGTTCGAGATCTTCTCGCGGTTCCGGGGAATGGCGGTGGCCGTTCTGGTTTTGGCAGGCGCGGTACTGTTTGCGGATGGTTTCCCGTTCCCGGCGGGTGATGCGTACCGTGCCGCCCCGTTCCCGGATTTTCCGGAAGGTCGGCGACCCCTGGGGGTGGTTGCGGCAGCCGGGGTCGGCGCGGGTGTCATCGCTAGGCATCGGAAAATCCCTCGGGGATCTGCGGACAGTGAAAGGGCCCGTTCCCATCGGGCCTTTTGCTATTATCGGCGTAACCGGCCGGAAGTTTACCTTTATGCCGCGTCTTTTCCCGGAAAAGTTGGGAGTCACGCCTCCGGCCGGGCACCAGGCCCTTTCTAGAAAATGTACCGTGGCCATCGGCGATCCTCCGTAGCCGATGGTGGGTCCCGGGTGGTGGCACACAAAAAGGCCCCTTCCCGATGGAAGGGGCCTCGCCTCCTCTGTTCCCCACAGTTCCGGCTGGGCGCCGGGTTACCTTCCCCCGTTCCGAATTTGGGTAAAGACATGGGCCTTAGCGCGGGGCAAATCGTCGCTGGTGCTTATTTGCGCTTGGCCGATTTTTTGGCGGGTGCCTTTTTGGCCGGAGCCTTCTTGGCGGGTGCCTTTTTGGCGGCGGGTTTCTTGGCGGCGGGAGCCTTGGCCGCGGGTTTGGCGGCCGGCTTCACAGCGGGGGCGGCAGGAGCTGCCGTCAGGGCGGAAAGGTCGGCGTGGGACACGTACTTCTTGCCGCCAACCGCTTCCTTGAGGGCCTTGGAGGCGGTGAAGCGGGGCTTCACCGACGCCTTGATCTTAATCACTTCGCCGGTGGCGGGGTTGCGGCCGGTGCGGGCCTTGCGCTGCGCCTTGACGAAGATACCGAAATCCTTGATGTTGACCTTGGTGCCTCGGGCCATGGCGCCGGCGATCTCGTCGAAAAGGTAATCCACCACCGCGCTGGCATATTTGAGCTTGACGCCGGTCTTGTCCGCCAGGGATTGCGCCAACTGGCGTTTCCGCAACACTTCGATTTTGGCAGCCATTTCTACTCCTCCGTAAAACTGAACATGGAATTCTGGCCGCCCCGCGTCGTGCACCAGAACCGGTCAAACTCTGCGGCCGTTCGCGATGTCGCCCTCCCAGTGGCGATCAACTGATTTCGTATCAACTTTTGGCGAAATATAGGCCATATTTTGGGGTTGTCAAGATAAAAAACCCGTTTTTCGCTTTTTTGTCCGGGACGATCGCCGTGAACGTTTCTCCCGATGCCACAAGGG
>JAJBSZ010000143.1 GCA_020861125.1 Planctomycetota bacterium
CCCGGCAACCACCGGCCAATACCCCTCGGACCGCCACAGCCAGATGACAAGAGCGAGGAACAGGCAGGGAAGCAGGCCGATCCCCCGCGACGCGATGAGCACGGCCAGCACGGCGAGGATGGGATAGCAGAACCGTGTATCCACCGAGGCCGGCGTCGGCCGGCGGATCTCCATCACGAGATAGATGGCGGAAAACACCACGGTGATGAGACCGCCGATCAGGGGAAAGAACCCGCCGCCCGGTCCCCGCCGCACCCAGAGCCCGTAGCGGAAGGCCATGACCACCCAGAAGACGCCCAGGACCACGGCGAACACGGGAAATACTTTTCGCATCAGCGTTCTCCTGCCTATTCGGACCGGTTGATTATCTGCCCGTTGCGGACCACCAGCGCCACCTCGCCGACGGCGGTGATGTCAGCCAGCGGATCCGCCGCCAGCCCGAGGAGGTCGGCGCATTTGCCCACCTCGATACTGCCAGTCTCCGCCTCGACCCCGCACACCCGGGCGCCCCGAATGGTAGCGGCCCGGAGAGCCTCGAGTTTTGTGGCGCCGAAATCCACCAGGTGCCGGATGTCGTCGGCCAGCCGCCCGTGCAGTCCGTCGGAACCGACGGCGAAGGATACCCCGCTCCGAACCGCCTCGCGCATGGCGGCGCGCAGGGCGTCGCGGCTGGCGATAAACCCCTCGGCCATGCCGGGAGCGCAGCGCTCGGCGTAGTAGTCGGAGAGGATCGGGGTCGGGGTAATCACCAGCCAGCGCCCGGCCTTGGCCAGCTTGTCGAACTGACGGCGGGTAGCAAAATAGCCGTGTTCAAAACAGTCGACCCCAACATCCAGGCAAATGTCGAAGCCGTCACCGCCGACGCAGTGGGCCGCCACCGGTTTCCCGACGTTGTGCGCCTCCTCCACCACCACCGCGATCTCCTGCCGGGTGGGGTAACAGATCAGCTCCGGCCGCAGCACGGTATCGGTGATGAACAGTTTGATAAAATCCGCCCCGGCCCGCAGGTTTTCCCGGACGAAATGCCGGCGCTCCTCCACCCCGTCCACCCCATAGCCCACCAGGCCGTGGGCATGGGTGGCCTTGATGCCACGGGTGGCGATGACGGCCCGGGGGCCGACGATCCGGCCTTGGGCCAAGGCGCGGCGGACCATGACGTCGACGAAATACTTGTCGCCCATGCAGCGGATGGTGGTCACGCCGGAGGCCAGGTCGTCCTGCATGGTCCGGATCGCCCGGAGGACGTGTTCCCCTTCCCCATCCGCCACCAGGGCCGGCCAGTTGTGGATGCCGGCGTCCAGCGCCAGATGGCAGTGGCAATCCACCAACCCGGGCATCAGCACCGGACAGGAGACGACAGTGCCGGCAAACCCGGAGAATTCGTCTCGGGGACCAATACGGACGATCCGTCCGTCCTCCACCAGCACCGCGCCATTGGCCAGCCGGTCCAGCTCCGGACCGGCCAGCACCGTGGCGGCGCAATACAACGTCGGCGCCATTGCCGTTCCTCCTTATACTCTGGTCGAATATCGGCCGGATTTCCGTTCCCGCAGGAATTTGGTGACGAACGGCCCGAGGAACATCACCAGGGCCAGCAGCAGGAGAACCATGGCGATGGGCCGGGTGAAGACCAGCCAGATATTGCCCTCAAACATAACCAGGGTGCGGATGAGCTCCGACTCCAGGATGGGGCCGAGAATCAAAGCCAGACAAATCGGCGACAGGGGAAAGCCCAGCCGCTCCAGCACGAAGCCGCCGATGCCGGCGAACCACATAACCCACATGTCGGTCATGGTGCCGCCCACGGCGTAGGCGCCCACCGCCGTCAGGACGAGAATAGCCGGTCCGAGGACGGTCTGGGGTGTCTTTACCACATGGGTGGTGGCCCGGCACAGGAAGCAGCCGACGAAGTACAGCAGGAAATTGGTGAGGATAAACGCCACCATGACGGTGTAGCCGATGTCCGCTCGCTCGTTGAAGATCATCGGTCCCGGGCGCAGGCCGTGGATCATCATCGCTCCCAGGAACAGCGCCGCCGGCGCGCTGCCGGGGATGCCCAGGGTGAAGAGGGGGATGAGGGATCCGCCGGTGGCGCCGCAGTTGGCGGCCTCGGGCGCGGCCAACCCGTCGATGTTGCCGGTGCCGAAGGGGACGGGGTCCTTGGTGATGCGCCGGGCGTCATTATAGGCGACAAAGGCGGCGATCTCCGGCCCGGCGGCCGGGATGATACCGACGCCAATGCCGATGAGGGAGCTCCGGAGGCTGATGGGAAAAATCCGCTTGAAGGTCTTCCAGTCAAGGAAGGTGGATCCGGATACCCGCGGCAGCAGGTACTTGCGCACGCCCTGTTCCGACATCTGGATGATGGGCGGCAGGGAAAACAGGCCGATCAGCACCGGCACCAGGGGTATGCCGCCCATCAACTGGAACATGCCGAAGGTGAGGCGGGGATAGCCTTCGAGGGGATCCATGCCGACGGTGGCCACCAACAGGCCGAAGAGGCAGACGATCAGGCCCTTGACCAGCGCTCCGGGGCTCAGGGTCGACACAACGCTGAGGCCGAAGATGGCCAGGCACATCACTTCGGGCGGCCCGAAATACAAGGCCACCGCCGCCAGCAGCGGTGCGAAAAACAGCATCACCACCCCGCTCAAACCGCCGCCGAAGGCGGAACTGAAGGTGCTGATGGCGAGGGCCCGCGAGCCCTGGCCTTTCTGGGTCATGGCGAAGCCGTCGAAGGTGGTCGGCACCGAGGCCGGCGTGCCGGGGATTTTCAGGAGAATGGCGGGGATGGACCCGCCGTAGATGGCACCGCAGAAAATGGCGCCCAACAGGACGAGACCGCTTTCCGGCTTCACCCAGTAGGTGATCGGGATCAGGACGGCCACGGCCATGGTGGCGGAAAAGCCGGGCAGCGCCCCGAAGCACATGCCGCCGACGATGCCGGCAACCATCATCACGACGTTGACGGGATCCATGGCATTGTTGAAGCCGATCCAGATGTTGTGCAGCATTGTCGCCTCCAGAATAACGCCGCCAACCGCAAGGGAGCGCGGTCAGGCGATGCCGAGCCAGCTTTTCAGGGGATAGGCGTCGGGCAGGTAGAGCATGAGGTATTTTTCGAACACGTAAAAGAGGAAGGTGATTTCACCCAGGGGAACCAGGATCAACACGGGAATGCTGCGCACGCCCATGACCAGCATGAACACCACCAGCATCACCGCGCTGGAGACGACAAAACCGGCATAGGGCATGACCAGGACGTAGAGGAAGCTGATGACCACCA
>JAJBSZ010000267.1:0-2858 GCA_020861125.1 Planctomycetota bacterium
GCTACCCACAGCGTGCTCCTGATGCCCATCACCCGCGCCCGTTCCGGTAAAACGGGCTACGTGGCGGCCATCCGTCCCCGGGAAATCGCCGGCGAATGGACACTGGCGGAAAAAAATGTTCTCGCCCGCATCGTCAAAGCGGTGGAGCTGTCGTACGAACGGCATAAGATCGAATACGACTACCGGCATTACCGCCAGACCTCCGACCTCATTCTGGAACAGATGCCGGTCAATGTCGGGATCCTCGACCGGGATTTGTGCTTTCGGTATCTGAATCCTTCCCTGGCGGCGACCATCCGCAAATATTCGCCGGTGGATCCAGCCATGGCTCAGGGGGTGCCCCTCGCGTCGGTGGTGCCCGAGGGCTGGCGGGAACTCAAGCCCTGGCTGGACGCGGTGCGGGAGTCCAAGGGCCTGGACAGTCGGTACGAGGTGCCCATTACCATGCTGGCCGGCGGCAAACTGCCGGCGGTGACCTACTGGAACATCACCCTTTCCTGCCTCATCGATACCTTCGGCGATGTGGAGGGGATGATGTTGCTGGCGCAGGACGTGACCGAACGGGTCAACAGCCGCCGTGAGCTGTTGGCCAAACAAAACAGCCTGCGCAACCTCATGGAGAACGTGCCCGGTATCATCTACCGTTGCCGCAACCAGTCGCCTGATTTCCGGCCCGAATTCGTCTCCCGGGGGTGTGAGGAGATCATCGGCTGTCGGGCGACGGATCTGGCCGGTCGCAACGCGCTGCGGTTTTTCGATATGATCCATCCCGACGACCAGGCCCGGGTAGACCGGGAGATCGCCGGCACCCTGTACAAGGGCAAGCCGTTGCAAACGGTGTTCCGGGCGGTGCGGGAGGACGGCGGCGAACGGGTGATCTGGAACAGCTGTCAGGTGGTGGAATTTTCCTCCGAGGGTCCGGTGGTGTTCGAAGGCATCTATACGGACATTACCGAACGCCACCGTCTGGCCGAGGCGGAAATGTCCAACCTGTCCAAAAGCGAATTCCTGGCCAACATGTCCCACGAGATCCGGACGCCCATGAACGGCGTCATCGGCATGATCAACCTGCTTCTGGAAACGTCCCTCGACAGCAACCAGCGCCAGTTCGCCGAGACCATCCGCATGTCGGCCGAGTCATTGCTGGCCATCATCAACGACATCCTGGATTTCTCCAAGGTGGAGGCGGGCAAGCTGGAGCTGGAGAATATCGAATTCTCGCTGCACGAGGTGCTCGAGGACGTCTGCGACCTGGTGGCCATCCGCGCCCAGGACAAGGGGCTTGAACTCATCCTGGACGAGCGGTCCGATTCGCCGGATCTGGTGTACGGCGATCCCAACCGGCTGCGGCAGATATTCGTCAACCTCCTCGGCAACGCGGTGAAATTCACCGAGCGCGGGGAAATCCGCGTCGACTCCTGTTTGGAAAAGGAAGACGGCGACGCCTGGATCTGCCGGTTTTCCGTCACCGATACCGGCATCGGCATCGACCCGCAGCGGCTGGAAAACCTCTTCACCCCCTTCAACCAGGGCGGCGCGTCGGTCTACCGGCGGTATGGCGGCACCGGCCTGGGGCTTTCCATTTCCAAGCGGTTGGCGGAGTTGATGCACGGCGACCTGACGGTGGTGAGTGAGCCGGGCAAGGGCTCGACGTTCAGCTTCACGGTCAGATTGCGGAAAAGCGAAACGGTGGTGGAACGGCCTCCCAAGGTGCTGGCTGGCAAGCGGGTCTTGGTGGCGGCCGGCAATACCTCCCTCCGCTCCGTCCTGGCCAAGCAACTGGAGAGCTGGGGCTGTCTGGTGCGGAGCGCCGAGTCGTCCCGCAATGCCATCGATCTGGTGAAACGGGCTGCCCAGCGTTCCGGCGAGTGTTTTGACGTGGCGATCATCGATCGCTATCTGCCCGACACCGGCGGCGAATCCCTGGCCTGGGCCATACGCGGCTGGGAAGGCCATGCCAACCTGCCGGTCATCGTGCTGACCCACGTCGGCACCCTGGTCCAGCGGGAAGCCCGCAACGACGGCGACACCATGATTCACATCGCCAAACCCCTGAAGCGGGATCGCCTGCATTCCGCCCTGAAGACGGCCATGGGCCTGCGCCGGGCCGACCCGTCGGGATCTGACACCTCGCGGACGGAATTGCTGGAAACCACCCGAAACTGGCGTTGGCGCAACCTGCGCATTCTCCTGGCCGATGACAACGTCATCAACCAGAAGGTGGTGATCGGCATCCTGGGCAAGAACGGCTGCAGCGTCGACGCCGTGTCCAACGGCCGGGAGGCGATCAAGGCGCTGGAATCCAATTATTACGACCTGGTGCTGATGGACTGTCTGATGCCGGAGATGGATGGCTTCGAAGCCACCCGGCGCATCCGGGAGGGTGGCACCACCGGCGGCATGGACGCCAACATTCCTATAATCGCCCTGACCGCCAGCGCCATGCAGGGGGATCGGGAAAAATGCCTCGCCGCCGGCATGAACGATTACGTCACCAAGCCCATCATCGCCAGCAACCTTCTAGACGCCATCAGCCGCCACTGCGTCAACGAAAGCCTCCGCAGTTTGCCGTAAGGCGGAGGTGTCGGGGGAGGCAATTGCGGCGGACGGCCCATCGCCGGGCCGGGCCGGGGGTACCAGCCGCCTGCGGGAATGCGGGCGCGGACCTCTTTGCCGAAGGAATAGAATCGCTTACAACCTGACAACGCCGCGGGTCCTCTTGGACGCCATAGCCGTCATTGGTTCGATGAAAGTGGCCTTGATTGCCGTAAAGCGGTCGTGGTAGGCAAGGCGTCGCGCGGACGGCCAATGGCCGGGCCGGTGCGGGGTGCCAGACTTTGCGGAAATGCGGGTGCGAA
>JAJBSZ010000267.1:2868-3278 GCA_020861125.1 Planctomycetota bacterium
CCCAGGCCGGGCCCATACCCATCCTGCCCACCATCCGTCACGCCCCCCCCCCCCGCCCCTTTCTGATCCTAAGCCTGCGTAATTTTTCTTGAGGCAGAAAGCGTCGGGGGAGGCGTAGAGCGGACCGGCAATCGTCGGACCGGTCCGGGGGTACCAGACGTCGCGGAATCCGGGTGCGAAGTTTTGCCGAAAAGTCGGTTACGCAAAACAGTGAACGCCAACATCCTTCTGGATTCCACCACCGCCACTACGTTAACGAAAGTCTCCACAGTTTGCTGTGTAGCGGAGGTGTCGGGTGAGGTTAACCGCGGACGGCCGATCGCCGGTCGGGCCGGGGGCATCGGCCGCCCGCGAGAACGCGGTCGCGAACTCTGCCGAAAGACGCTTCACAATCTATAATACCTTAATTA
>JAJBSZ010000134.1 GCA_020861125.1 Planctomycetota bacterium
GACAACACCGGATGCATCCCGTTCCGCAGCTCAAAGTCGACGACGATGCCGCAGAGCGACAGCACACTGCCGACCGACAGGTTGATGCCGGCGGTGATGATGCACATGGTCATGCCGGTGGCGAGAAGGCCGTTGATGGACATCTGTTGGAGAATGGTGGTGAAATTCCGCGTGGTGGCAAAATACTTGGTGGCCGAGGCGAGAAAAAGGCACATGACCACGAGCGCCAGGCTGAGAATGAAAATATTGTTTTTCAGGAGCCGTTTCCCGAGTTCCATTCCGATCACTCCATCATTGCCGTCAACAGTTCATCCTCGGTGACCGGCGTACCGGTGTTGTCGAATTCGCCGGTGATGCGGCCGCCGTGCATGGTGTAAATCCGGTCGCACATGCCGATCAGCTCCATGAGTTCCGAAGAGATGACGATCACCGTCTTGCCCGAAAGCACCGCGGCGTTCATGACACCATACACTTCCGTCTTGGCGCCGACATCGATGCCGCGCGTCGGTTCGTCAAAAATGATGATTTCCGCCTCCGCCAGGATCCACTTGGCGATGACCACCTTTTGCTGGTTGCCGCCGGAAAGGCTGGAGACGGGCGCCTCGACGTCCCGGACCGCGATGCGGAATCGGGCAACCTGGGCCTGGGCCACTTCTTTTTCCCGCCGCCGGCGCAGCAGGCCGAGGCGGTTGCAGAAGGACCTGATGGTGACGATGGTGACGTTTTCCCGCACCGGGCGGTTGAGGACCAGGCCCTGGCCCTTGCGATCCTCCGGCAGCAGCGCAATGCCGTGCCGGATGGCATCGCGGGTGGCGCGGATTGTTACCCGGTTGCCCTGGACGAAGAGTGCGCCCGCATCGGCGGCGTCGGCGCCAAAAATAACCCGGGCCGTTTCGGTGCGTCCGGCGCCCACCAACCCCGCGAATCCGAGTATCTCGCCGGACCGGGCGACAAAGGACACGTCCCGGACCGCCTTCCCCCGGCGGAGGTTTTCCACCCGCAGGGTCTCCCGCCGGGGCACGGTGGAAAAGTCGGCCCGCGGATACTGGTTGTCGATACTCCGACCGACCATCATGTGGATGAGGGTATTGGTGTCGATCTCCCGAATCCAGCGCGAACCGACCAGGCGGCCATCGCGGAGAACAGTGACCCGATCGCCAATGCGGAACAGTTCTTCGAGACGATGGGATATGTAGACCACGGCGATGCCTCGGGCCTTGACCGCTTGGATGATCTCGAACAACTTCTCCACTTCCCGGTTGGTGAGCACCGCCGTCGGTTCGTCCAGGACCAGTACGCGGGTGTTCCGGTGCACCGTCCGGGCGATTTCCAGCATCTGCTGCTGTGCGACGCCCAGGGTGCGCACCTTGGCTGCCGGGTCGACATCGAGTCCCACCAGGTGCCGCAGCTGCCGGCCGGCTTCTTCCCGTAGGCGCCGCCACTGGACGAAGCCGCAGCGGGTGATCAGGCTGGCGCCGAGAAAAAAGTTTTCCGCAACGCTCAGTTCCGGCGCCAGCGTCAGCTCCTGGTAAACGGTCCCGATCCCCAGCCGCTCCGCCTCCATGGGCGAGGCGATAGACACCTCCCGGCCATCCATGGTGACGCGTCCGGCGTCCCGGGCGTAGACGCCGGAGAGGATTTTCATCAGGGTGGATTTGCCGGCGCCGTTTTCGCCGATCAGCACGTTTACCTCGCCGCCGTAAATCTCGAAGCTCACCTCCCGCAAGGCGTAAAAGGCACCGAACTTTTTGCTTATGCCATCAAGACGCAGAAGGGCGGTCATAGGACACCTCGGGATGGATACAACGTTCAATTCAGAAGTGAGCAAACCTGAGTGATGGGACAAAGGTGGTGAACTACCGCCGGACATTTTCGCTCAGATGACTCCTCGCCAGGGTACAGGCAAGGGAAGCTGCGGGTGGTGAGATAGCAGGTCTGGAGGGGTGTATTATCGCCTGTGGAGTTCCCAGACGTAGCGGGGAACCAGTAGCAGCCGCCCGTGCCACCGCCCGTTTGCCGCGTGAGATCTAACGCTGCAGCTGGGGCCGCGGCAATGGCGCGAGGAACGCCGCCGCCGTTACCTCACCGGGCAGGCGATGAGGTCCTCGCACGGCCATTTGGTGATGATCTGCGGACCATGTTCGGTGATGATCAGTTCTTCCTCGATTCTGGCGCCGTCGGCGCCGTCGCAGTCGTAGGTCTCGATGGCGATCACCATTCCGACCTGAAGCTCGACCGGATGATCGAGACTGTAGGCGCGGTGGATGATCGGCCGTTCCCACAACCCGACCCCGAGGCCGTGCGCGAAGGCGAGGCCAAAGGCCGCGCTTTCGTTGGCCAGTCCCCAGTGTTCGGCGGTGGGCCACACTGCCACCACGTCCGCGGTGGTATTGCCCGGAACGCATTGTTCAATGCCCACCTGCAGCATGTCGTAGGTTCGCTGGTAGATGTCCCGTTGTTTGGCGGTGGGTTTTCCGCAGCACATGGTGCGGTAGTAGCAGGTGTGGTAGCCATTCATCAGCGTCACCAGATCGGCAAACACCAGGTCGCCCGGCTGGAGCAAACGATCGGAACTGAGATGCGGGTGCGGGGAAGTGCGGGAACCGCTGGTAACCTGGATGTTGATCGCCCACTGGCCGCCCAGGCGGTGCATTTCCGCCGCCGAAGCCGCCTGAAGATCGTTTTCCCGAGCGCCGGGTCGGATGGTCTGGGCCATCTTGTAAAAGGCGGCATCCACCGTGGCGGCGGCGTTCATCATGATGGCGATTTCATCGTCGGTTTTTATCTCCCGCGCTTCCAGCATGACGTCCTGCCCATCGCCGATGGAAAAACCCTCCTGCTGCAGCGCGAGGTATAGTTGGGCGTCGAGCATGTCGATTCCGATGCGGTCGGTTTGGCGCAGGCCGTTTTGCTCCAGAACCATCCGCAGGTCGGCGATGAAATCACGGTATTTCCCCCAGGCAGACGGCAGGGCGCCAAACATGGTGGTATGGGCAGGATAGGCCCGGTCCGCGATCCACGGACAGGTCAGTTTTTCCGCCGCCACTTCCGAACCAAAGCCGAAAATATAGGGCTCACCATTGCGGGGCACAATGGCGTAGCGACCCATGTTGTCCACTTCGGGCGAGGCGACGGCGGTGGATGTGGCGTAGCGTTTGTTCTCACTGGCAAACAGCAAGAGGCAACTGAAATCCGTCTTTTCCATCGCCTGCTTGATCTTCGCGACCCGGTCGCGGCGGAGGCGCTCAAAATTGATCCGTTCCTCGTAATCCACCTG
>JAJBSZ010000033.1 GCA_020861125.1 Planctomycetota bacterium
GGATGAAACGCATTCCGGGCCATCTGGATGAATACCGTTTCGTGCATCGGCGGCTTCAGGCCGGGCACGGCGGCGATGCCGATGAAGCCCACGACCACGGCGAAGGTCAGGGAGATCACCACCCAGATGGAGGCGATCCACATGGCCGGCCGCAGGTCCTGGATTTTGCCCACCGACATGAACCGGGCGAGGATATGGGGCATGCCGCAGTACCCGAGTCCCCAGGCCGCGGTGGACAGGATGGAGAGGAGCGGCCGTTCCGCCGCCGGCCACAGGGACAGGCGGATGCCTTCGGCGGCGGCCACCGCCTCGACTCCGGCGAAGCCGCCCACCCGGTTCAGGGCCATCAGCGGCACCACGACGATGGCGATGACCATGAGAATACCTTGGATCAGGTCCGTCCAGCATACCGCGAGGTAACCGCCCATGAAGGTATAGATGATGATGCAGATGCCGCCGGCGATCAGCGCGAAGTGGAAATCGACATTGAACATCGTCTCGAACAGCTTGGCGGTGGCGTTCAGGCCGGAGGCGGCGTAGATGGTAAAGAAGAACAGGGTGATGAGGGCGGCGATGATGCGCAGGAGTCCGGTGGGATCGGCGAAGCGCTTTTCGAAAAAGTGGGGCAGGGTGAGGGAGTTGGTCTTGCCGGTGTAGGCCCGCAGGCGCGGCGCGATGAACTTCCAGTTGAGGATGGTACCGCTGGCCAGGCCGATGGCGATCCAGGCCTCGCTCAACCCGAAGAGGTAGACGGCGCCGGGCAGCCCCATCAGCAACCAGCCGGACATATCGCTGGCTTGGGCCGAGATGGCGGTGACCCATTTGCCCATGCTTTTGCCACCGAGGAGATATTCGTCGACATTCAATTTTTTGCCGAAGAAGTAGAAGCCGATGGCCAGCACCATCACCAGGTAGAGTAGGAAGCTGGTGATCTCAAAAAAATTGAACGTCATCCGGACCCTTTCAGGCGGCAGCAGGAAGCGAATTATGGCGCCGAATTGTAGCAGGAAATGTCCTGGCGGCAACCCTTTTGTCCCGGCCGCCAGGCGGGATGGGCGCGCTTGTGGTGTTCCGGTAAGGTATGGGTATGACCGACGCGCATGGTTCGGTGGTCCGGTACGGAATACGGGCGGCGGCCGCGGGGGGAGGTATGGAGGGTACGGCTCGTATCACCGTCCCTCCCCGACGAGAATTCGCGAAAGATTTCTTGATGATAGCTTGCGGCGGTGGCGGGCCGGCTCTATAATTCCCGCTTTCCCCGGCGGCCGCCGGGCGATTCGGAAAGGACGCGCCATGCACCGCATTTATAATTTTGCCGCCGGCCCGGCCACGCTGCCGCTGCCGGTTCTGGAACAGGCCCGGGACGAGATGTTTGATTTCGCGGGATCGGGCATGTCGATCATGGAGATATCCCACCGCGGCAAGACCTTTGACGCCGTGATCAAGGGAGCCGAGGACAACGTCCGGAAGCTCATGGGGGTGCCGGACGAATACGCCGTCCTTTTCCTGCCCGGCGGCGCCAGCCAGCAGTTCGCCATGGTTCCCCTCAACCTCCTGCTCCCCGGCGAGACCGCCGACTATATCCATACCGGGTCCTGGGCCGGCAAGGCCATCGCCGAGGCCCGGATCGTGGGCGATGTGAACGTGATTTGGGACGGCAAGGACCGCCGTTACATGACGACACCGGAACCGGCCGATCTCCAGTTCACCCCCGGCGCCGCCTA
The DNA here is from genome assembly GCA_020861125.1 of Planctomycetota bacterium. The sequence continues at coordinate 1,725 of JAJBSZ010000033.1, forward strand.
TGTCCACCTTTGTTCCAACGAGACCATCGGCGGCGTCCGCTTTCCCGATTTCCCCCGACCCGAGGCGCCGCTGGTGGCCGACATGTCGTCCGACATCATGTCCCGGGTGGTGGACACGGGGCAGTTTGCTCTGATCTATGCCGGCATGCAGAAAAACCTCGGCCCCTCCGGCGCGGCGTTGGTGATCCTGCGGCGGGATCTGGCGGAACGCTGCCCGGAGACGGTGAACCTGTTTTTCCGCTACCGCACCCACCTACCGGAACCGAGCCTCTACAACACCCCCAATACCTGGGCGGTGTACGTCTTCAAACTGGTGAGCGACTGGCTGCTGGCCAACGGCGGCGTGGCGGCGGCACAGGCCCGGAACGAGGAAAAGGCAGCCATCCTGTACGACGCCCTGGATGCCAGCGACTTCTGGCAACCCTGCGCCGAAAAGCGGTCGCGCTCCATCATGAACGTTACCTGGCGGCTGGCAAATCCGGAGCTGGAAGCGGCCTTCATCGCCGAAGCCAAGGCTGCCGGCATGGACGGCCTCAAGGGCCACCGCTCGGTCGGCGGCATCCGCGCCAGCATCTACAACGCCTTCCCCCGCGAAGGGGTGGAGGCGCTGGTGTCCTTTATGGCCGATTTCGAGAAAAAGCACGGCTGAAGACCGCCCGGGCGAGAACCTGCGAACGGAGAGTACAGTAAACCTTCCCGTTGGACCCGTAGTATTACCGCGTGTTTTACCCAGCGGGAAGGGACGCCATGACGCCTCGTTTTCCATCGGAGCGTGAAAACGCGTCTCTACCATAGGCCGTGCTGCAGAAATTCGCACCGTAAAGCCGTTTCTTTCCGGTACCACTTGGCGGAACCACCGGATTTCACGGTGTTCACGGGTTCCTGGCAGTCGTGGCCCTTTGTCAGCGAGGACGTACTTCGCCCGATCTGGCGACCAGCTTAGCGCCATCGTACAGTCGGCGACAGAACCACCAGGTTATGGTACTCGCAGCGGCATCCCTTTCGCATCGACCGCCAGGTGGACTTTCGTCGTGAGATCCCCTGGTGTCCGGCGGAAATCCTGCGAGCCGCCCACAGTTCCAGGAGTGTGTTGAAGCGGCTTTGTTAGGTAGCACCGTTCACAGCCACTCGAAAACAATGACAACCAGGATGGTTCCCAACCATTGTCACGCCGCGGCACAGAACCTTATGGACCCTGTATCGGTTCCGTAAGCAGCCGGTAGTCGCGCCAACAACATGCCGGTACGGAAACCCCAAATACCGTATTGACGACGCGGCGATTCCTCGACACACCGCCCCAGTCTCTCCCTCGTGTCCACGGCTTTTAGCTGGTATGGACGATTTCCTTTCCGGCTCAAAACCAGTCTAGCGGAACATTTCCGCGGGTTGGTCGACGATGGGTACGGCCTTTTCTTCATATACCGGCGAGAAAACACCTGGCCGTGCCCGGCGTATTCGGTCTTGATGCGGGCAAACACCCACGGCGCACCCATGCAGGCCCGGCCCACCATCGCCCCGCCACCCCGGTGCGGTCGATC
>JAJBSZ010000362.1 GCA_020861125.1 Planctomycetota bacterium
TTCCCCACCCGCCCCGCGACCTCCTGTGCGTCGGCCAGAACTACCTTGAGCACGCCCTGGAAACCGCCCGGTTCAAGGGCACCGAATACCACCAGCCGGAGTATCCGGTCATCTTTTCCAAGCGGGTCATCCGCGCCGTGCCGCCGGAAGGCGAAATCCCCGCCCATGCCGACATCACCGCCGCGCTGGATTACGAGGCGGAACTGGCGGTGGTCATCGGCAAGCGCTGCGACCACGTTCGGCCCGAAGAAGTTTTTGCCCACGTGTTCGGCTATACCATCGTCAACGACGTATCGGCCCGAGACATCCAGATGAACCATGTCCAGTATACCTTCGGCAAGGGGCTGGACGGGTTCGCCCCGATGGGGCCGTGGATCGCCACGGTCGACGAATTCGCGGCGCCGCCGCACCTGAACGTGGTCACCCGGGTCAATGGCGAAGTGCGGCAAAACTCCAATACGAGTGAATTCATCTTTGACATTCCGCGCCTCATCAGCGAGCTGTCTTCCGGCATCACCCTCCTGCCCGGCGATATCCTGATAACCGGCACCCCCTCCGGCGTGGGCATGGGTTTTTCACCGCCCAAATTCCTGCAGCCGGGGGATGTGGTGGAATGCGAGATCGAGGGAATCGGCGTGCTGCGGAATGTCGTCCGGTAAGCCATAGCCAATCATACCCTTGTAAACGGCCATACCGCCTTCGTGGCGGTATGGCCGTGTCGGTTGTGGGTTGGCGGGGTCGATGTCCCGACCCCGCTTCCACCGATCATCATGGCGCCTCGATGCCGAAACCCCGCTAGCAGCCCGTCTGGCACACCGGGGCGACCGGCTGTTCCACCACCTGTGTGGTGGTGACCGCCCGCCGGCGGGTTTGCACCCGGGTCTCCACCACCGGCTGCATGGTGGTGACGCGGCGGGCGACGGTTTCCGTCACGTAGCGGCGTTCGCACACCTCACGGGTGGCGGGCACCGAACGGGCCACCCGACGGGTGCGGGTGACAGGCACCGAGATCGGCACGCGGACGTTGACGGTGTAGGGTTCCTCGACACAGACGCGACGCTTGACGGGAACGTTGACCGTACGGCTGACGGTCCGGGCGACCTGCTGGTTCCGGCCACATTCATCGCAGACGTTTTCGTACACCACATCGTTGACGACCCGCGCCTGGGTCTCCCGCACGGTCCGGGTAACCTGACGCATCCGGGTTTCCTGCCGGGTCACATAGCGGGTTTCATTGACCGTATAGGGTTCGTCCACGTAGATGGTGCGGGTGGTCGGGACCTGACGCCGCTCGGTCACCCACCGGCCGCAGGGAACCATGACCTCGCGCTCCACCGGCACCATCCGGGTCACGTTAACGGTATAGGGTTCCTCGATATATTGGGTCACAGGCACTTCGACCCTGACGGTTTGCACGGGTTCCGGGCACCCGGCGGGCGGGCAGTAGTTCGCCGCGACCGCGGCCTGCGCCACAGCCATGGACAGCAGAAGAAGAGCCGTCAGTTTGGTTTTCATCATCGTCTCCCATTACAATTCACACGCATTCCCCTCTCAACTGTGTGTACCATTATCGCCGCCATCATGGTAAATTTGCCCCGGGCCGGGGTATATTTGCCGTAACCCGCAAAGTCATTGGGGTAATTTACACGCCGGAACTACCGGCACGGCCGCCGGTTGGCCTGCGGCGGCCGCACTGCGGGCGAAGCACACGGCTGGTGATTTGGTGGAAAAGGGCGATACCGTGGTTGGGGGTGAAAACGGATGGTCCGACACCGCCGCGGGGGGCGGGTGCATCGCAGGACTGTGGTTTTATTTGCAGGGCTGTGGGTTCGTTTACTGGCTATGGGTTCATTTATAGGGGTGTACGGGGGGAGTATTCGGTGTGTGGGAGGGCGGTTTGGGGAATAGTATCGTCGAGCCGGGACCCGGGGCGAAGGGCGACCAGCCCTCCCAAGGTGGGGGCTGGCGGGTGGACCGCGGACGCACAATTCGCTTCGCTCTTGTGCTCTATGCGGAAGCCGCGCGGGCATTTTCTGTTCGCTAGGCCGCACTTCAGGGTGTAACGGGGACTGGCGCCCGCGCGGCATTGATTTAGGATTTGGGGGCTGGTCGCGCCCCCAAACCCCGCGACCCACTAGCGTGGGGGCCCGAACCCTCACGGGTTACCGCGGCGCGCAGGGGTCGGATCGACCGTTCCGACTCCGCGCTGCGCGGATACTGGACGGCGGTTGCGGTATCAGGATGGCATACAGAACCACTTTCCGCGGGGTGGAATCGTGCTTCCGGAAGACCGGCCTCCCGGCCGGCACTACCCCTTTCAGGATTCTTCCGCTTCCACTCTCGACAGCTCCTTCCCCATGGGATCGGCCTTCACCGCCTCCTCCCGCCATCGGCCCATCGCCGCATCGAAGGTCTCCGTGAACGCCGCAGCCAACGTGGCCTGTTCCGGAAGATCATTCCCGGCAACTGCGGCCTCCAACCGGGCAGATACCGCATCAAGCGCCTCCGCCAAAGCGGTGGTCTCGCCGGACCGACGGGTGGCGGAATCCAAAAGCTCACGGATACTCTCGGCGATCATCCCGTCGCGACGATCCTCCGGTAACAACCGGAAATCCCGCATCTGCTCCCGCATCTGGGCCAGAACACGGTTGACCGCCTCCATCTCCCGATTGCCGGATTGGAAAAGCTCCCGCAGGGCATCCCGCACCGCGCCCCACGCCTCGGCCGGACGGGCTGCATATACCGCCTGCAACCTTACCAAAGCCTGCTCCAACACCAGACGGTCGCCGTGGACCGTATTCATCGCCTCCTCAAAATCACGCAGGAGCCCCAGGAGCGCGGCGGCAGCGGCAGTTTCCAACCCGCCCTCCTCCACCACAGCCACCTCCTCCGCCTCGTCGTCCGGAGATTCCTGGTCGGATCCCACCTGACCCACCACCTCTTCGACGTCCAACTCCTCCTCGCGGCGGTAGATATACATGAGGTCGTCGGGACCGCCGGCGTCGGCAATGCCTTCACCGTCTCCGCCCGCTTCGCCCTCGCCGCCCGTCTGCCCGTCGGCATCGGTGTCAGACCCACCGTTGTCGACCACCGGCGGAAGAATCTCGCCATCGGGACCGTCAGGATCGGGATCGGGATCAGGACCCGGATCAGGATCGGGATCAGGGTCTTCCGGACCGGGATCCACTGTGCCGGGTCCGGATCCGCCGTCGCCGGGATCCGTGCCGCCACCGTCGCCACCGGGATCGGTGCCGCCAC
>JAJBSZ010000002.1 GCA_020861125.1 Planctomycetota bacterium
ATCGCCGGCGGCGGCAGGCGATGCCCGGCGGTTTGCCGAAGCGATGGCCCAACCCGACGCGGCAGCGGCGACACCGCCGCCGGCAGCCGTGGATGCCGGATCGCAGGCGGCGGTTCCCCCAGCCACAACCGAGGCGCCCGCCGCCGCTCTGGGCGACCGCATTCTTCAGGGGATGAACGCTGCCAGCGCCTCGGTGCAGGCCGGCCGATCGGAAGCGGTGGACCTCCTGGGCCGGGAAAACATCACCCAGGCGGATCTGCTGCGGGCGAATTTCGCCATGCTGGAATCGAGCAATCTGGTGTCAGCCATCGCAAAAACCACCGAAAAAATCACCCAAAGCGTCAAGACGCTGCAGCAGGGATGAGGAACGAGTGACCACGCACGCCGCGAGACTGTGTGCCGTGACAGCGATTCTGGCCCTCTCGGTGCTGGTCGCCGGGTGTCAGGTGCAACTGCACGGTGAACTGCAGGAGAGTGAGGCCAACCTGGTTCTCGCCGCCCTGCTTGACGCCGGGCTGACGGCGGAAAAGCGCGCCGGCGACGAAGGCACCTTCGCCGTCTTCGTCGAGGAAAACGAATTCGCCGCCGCGGTGCGCATCCTGGATGCCAAGGGCCTGCCCGGCCGGCGCTATGACGACCTTGGCAACGTCTTCGGCAAGGTGGCGATGTTCTCCACCCCGATGGAGGAACGCGCCCGCTACCTGCATGCCATGCAGGAAGAGTTGGCCCAGACCATCGCCCAGATCGACGGCGTGTTGTCCGCCCGGGTACACCTGGTGCTGCCGGAGCAGGATCAGTTGGGCCGGTCGCTGCAGACCCCCTCCGCCGCCGTGTTTGTCCGGCATGTGGATGATGACCGCCACGCTCCGGTGCTGCACCGCCTGGAAATTCGCCGTCTGGTGGCGGCGGGTATTCCCAACCTGGATGAAGATCGCATCGTGGTCAGCTTTTTTCCGGCCGACGTCGAAAGTTCAGCCCTGCCCCATGCCGTCCCCTGGAAACAGGTCCTGGGTCTGAGGGTGGCGGCGGAATCGGTGCCGAGGGTGTGGTGGCTGGCAGGCACTGCGGCTGCGCTTGTGCTGCTGGAAACGGTGATTTTTCTCCTTCTCGGCCGGAGAAGGAAATGACCGATCCGGCCCTCGCCTCCTTTCGGCGCTGGCGAGCGCTCCTGGACCGTTTGGCCGCGGACATCCATCCCGGCCGCATCCGGAATGCCGGGTTGTCGGCCGGCGCGGCGGCGGCTCTGCTCGCTGACCCGCGGGCGCGGCGCACCCTGTCCGTGCACCTGGCCTGGCTCGGGGGCCCCGCCGCCACGGCGGGCGACGACGGCGCGGCGTGGCGGGACTGGACGGCCTGGGAAAGCGCGGACGGGGCGGCCCTGGCGCCGGGAGCGGAACTGGAGCGGTGCGGCAGCCGGCTGGGGGCAGCGCTGTTCCGGGACGCGGTGGTGAAGCTGGTTTTCGGCCGGGATATCGCCGCCCTCAAGGCGGGCATCGGGGAGGACGCCTACCTCTTTGCCCTGCGGCAGGGGCTGCTGGTGCGGCCCGCCGCCGCCCTCGTCCCGCCGCCGCAAGGCGGCTCCCTGGCCGATCTCATACCGGCAACGGGCCGGTTGGGACTGGCGGCCTGGCTCCGGTCCTTGCCGGCCGATCTGGCCGCCCGGGTGGTGCTGAAGCTGCCGCCGCCACTTGACGCCGCGCTGGCTGAGACCGCCGGCTGGGACGGGGACAGCCTGCACCGCTGGCAACAGGCGATGCGGCGGGTTTTCGACCTCACTTTCGGCGCGGCCGGTTGACGGAGAAACCATGGCATTGATGCTGGTGAAGGACTGCGTGGTGCCCGAGGCCGATGCGGCGGTGGTGAAGGCGGCGGACTACGCCGTCCTGGTGGAGGCCAACGAAATTCTGGCGCTGGCCGCGACCCGCGCCGATGCGATCGTCAAGGATGCGGAGCGGGAGGCGGAGGACCGGCGGCGGCAGGGTTATGCCGACGGCAGGGCGGAAGGCAAGGCGGAGGTTGCCGAACGTCTGTTCGAGACCGTGGCGGCGTCGGTGGAGCACCTGTCGGGCATGGAGGCAACGCTGGTGGACCTGGTGGTGCGGTCCCTCCGGACGATCCTCGGCACCTTCGACCGGGAGGAGCTGGCGGTGGAAACGGTGCGCCACGCCCTGCGCCTGGTCCGGGACGAGAAAAAGGTGACGCTGCGGGTGGCCGCCGCCGATGCGGATCGGGTAGCGGAGCGACTGGAGGAAATAACGGCAGGCTACCCCGGCATGGGCCGGGTGGATCTGGTGCCGGATACCTCCCTCGCCCCCGGCGGGTGCGTGATGGAAACGGCGATCGGCGTCATCGACGCCGGGCTGGACCGGCAACTGGCCATGATCGAGGCGTCCTTCCGGAAACAACTGGAGGAAAAACGCGGCTGATGGCGATGTTCGACCACCTTTCCGAATCCATGATCCAGGGCCTGACGGAACTGACGCCGGTGGAGGTGCGCGGCCGGGTCACCCAGGTGGTGGGGACCATCGTCAAGGCGGTGGTACCTGGGGTGAAAATCGGCGAACTGGTCACCCTGAAAAATCCCCACGACGACAAGTGGGAGCTCAAGGCCGAATGCGTCGGCTTCGCCCAGCAGGCGGCCATCCTCACCCCGCTGGGCGAGTTGTCGGGGGTGAGTTCGTCCACGGTGGTGATCAGTTCGGGCCGGGTGCACACCATTCCCGTCGGGCCCGATCTCCGGGGCCGGGTGGTGGACGGGCTCGGGAACCCCATCGACGGCGGCCCGCCGCTGCGGCCCGAAGCCCACTATCCGGTGTACGCCCCGCCGCCCAATCCCATGACCAGAAAGGTCATCGACACGCCGATGCCGCTCGGTTTGCGGGTCCTGGACGGGCTCCTCACCTGCGGCGAAGGGCAGCGGATGGGCATATTCGCCGCGGCCGGCGGCGGCAAGTCCACCCTCCTGTCCTGCCTGGTGAAAGGTGCGGCGGCCGACGTGGTGGTGCTGGCGCTGATCGGCGAACGCGGCCGGGAAGTGCGGGAATTTATTGAACACGATCTCGGTCCGGAAGGGATGCAAAAGGCGGTTGTCGTCGTCTCCACCTCGGACCGTCCATCGATGGAACGCCTGAAAGCCAGCTACGTCGATACAGCCATCGCCGAATATTTGCGCGATCAGGGCGGCCGAGTGCTGCTGCTGATGTATTCGGTTACCCGTTTCGGGCGGGATTTGCGGGAGATCGGG
>JAJBSZ010000240.1 GCA_020861125.1 Planctomycetota bacterium
CCCCGGGAACTCCGCGAAGCGCGGGCCACCGCCATGGCCGAGGCGGATATTTACTTCCGGGGCGGCCGGACCTATGTTCGACCGGACGGGTCCTCGTCCCGGCCGTCCGAAGTGAAATTCGTGGCCGCGCCGGGCGCCCTCGGCATCGATCTGGCGGCTTCGGACTCCCTCAACGCCGTGGACGGCATTCCCACCGGTCTGGTCCTGATCATCTACCATCTTTCCGATCGGGTCGCCCTGGATCGGTTGGCCGCCGCCAGCGACGGCATGGCCACGCTGCTGGCCGGGGATTTCTTCGACCCTTCGGTGCGGGCGGTGCGGCGCATCGATGTCCAGCCGGGCCTGCGCAACCGGTTGGCCCTGGAGCGGGCCGAGGACGGGCGGTACGTGGCGATCGTGGCAGGATATAACCAGCCGCGAGAAGCGACGTCCCTGGCGGTGTTCACCTATCCCATCGCGGAATATTCGGAGCCGGGCGAGACATCGTGGCACCGATCGAAAAGCATGTTCATGCCCCTGCCCCTCAACCTATCCATCCGGTTGGACGACAATGCCATGTATGTCAGCGAAATCGCCAGCGTGTACCACCACTACCGGGACAGCACCCGGTTGTACCGCCGCCAGCCGTCGTTCCACCACGAATTGGCGGCACCGCGGTTCCGGCGGTGATCCGAATGGGTTCCACAGACCGACCCTCGGCCCGACCCGCCCGGTACCGGGCTCCGTCGTCACGGTTGATGAATTGTTCAATGGATGCGTCCCGCCGGCTTCTCCGCCGCCTGTAGAGTAGGTAACGGAAGGGGTGAGGAACGCCATTGCGATCGCCTGGTGTGTACCACCACCAAAAGCGGCACCGAAAGCGGCGGCGCCGACGCCTGCCGTCATTGCCTCGCCGAGAAAGCGGAACCTCGATGCCGGCGGTAGTCCGAAAGGTGGGTTCAACCAGCCGTCAGCATTCGGCGCACACTCGATCCCGGCCCGCGCCCTTCGCCCGGTACAGGGCCGCGTCGGCACGGCTGATGAATTGTTCGATGGATTCGTCCCGCCGGTACTCCGCGACACCCACGGAGCAGGTGACGGAGAAGGTCTTGCCGCCGTACTCGCTGGTGTGATCGCGGATTTTTCGCCGGATGCGCTCGGCTACTTCGCAGGCCGGGCAAATGCCGGTGTAGGGCAGCACCAGAATAAACTCCTCGCCGCCGTAGCGGGCGGCGACATCGATGTCGGCCCGGACGCTTTCCTTCAAGATGGTGGCAACATCGCGCAGAGCGATGTCGCCGCAAACGTGGCCGTAGCAGTCGTTGAACAGTTTGAAATGGTCGATGTCGATCATCGCCACGGACAGGGGGTGGCCGTGCCGCCGCGACTGTACCATGGCGCTGCCGAGGTGGTTGACGAGGTGACGGCGGTTGTATATCTGGGTCAGGGGTTCGATGATCGTCAGTTCGTTGAGTTTGTCCAGCAGTTGGGCGTTGTGGAGACTGGCCGACAGCAGGTCGGCAAAAAGCACCGCCACCTCCGCATCCCGGGTCTCGAGCAGCCGTCGGGAATCGCCTAGGATCAACAGGCCCAACAGCAGCGGTTCCCGGGCGTCAGCCGGTTTGGTGCGCAGGGGCATCACCACCGCCCGGCGGCCGATCACCCGGATCCATTCCGGGGGCACGGTGGCGTCGATGGTGAGCTCGTTGTCGGTGAGGATGCGCTGCCGATCCGGCTGGCAGTCGGCCACGAACGGTTGCGCCTGGGACAGGAGGAGCTTGACGAGAAAATGGTCCCGGTCCCGCTCGAGATGGTACGACCGTTCGCTGTCCGGGACGGAGACGGTGGTCCGGCACAGCCGGAGTTCGCGCAGAGCCGGATCCAGAAAAAACAGGGCGGCAAAATCACAGCGGAAATAGGCCGGCAATTCTTCCACCGCCAGGGCGGCAATGGTGTCGGTATCGGAATTACTGAGCTGACGGGCCAGCTTGGCGGCTTGGGAAAAGTAGGCGACGCTGTTTTTGTATTCCCGCAGTTCCCAGTGGAGAACACGGTTTTCGCTCACCAGCTCCCGGTTGGCCCGCTGCAGGCGCACGGCGTGACCCACCAGCTCGTCCCTCACCATGCTCCGAAGCTCCGCCTCGGAACGGACGTCCGGATCCCCGCCGCCAGGAACGACACCCTCGCCGTACTGGCAGGCGTCGTCCAGGGTCAGGCCGGCGAAGAGATCCAGATTGTCGTGTTCATGCATGATTCGTCCGGTTATGCCCTATCCAGTGTCTCCCCGAGGACGAGCGTGTCGTAGGTTTCCCGCTCGCGAATCACCCTGGCTGAGGCGCCGTCCACCAGCACTTCGGCCGGTCGGGGGCGTGAATTGTAGGTGGAGGCCATGCTGAACCCGTAGGCACCGGCCGAGAAAAACGCCAGGAGCTGGCCGCGCTGCAGCACCGGCAGGCGTCTGCCCTTGGCGAAACAGTCGGACGATTCACAGATGGGGCCCACCACATCGGTCATCAGCAGGCCGTCCGCCCGGATCTCGCGAGTATGGTGTCCGGTCTCGGCGTCGAAAGTCTCGCGGTTGCAATACTCGGTGGCATCCGCCGACCCGAAGAGGTGGGCCGGGGGCAACTGCTCCGACTCCGTCGGCCAGCAAAAATGGTAGGCGTCGTACATGGCCGGACGGATAAGGTCGTTCATCCCGGCGTCGACGATGGTAAAATGCCGGCTGCCGTTGTCCTTGATGTACAGAACCCGCGCCAACAGGATGCCGCTGTTGCCGACGATGGAACGGCCGGGCTCGATGATCAATTTGCAGCCCGCCTTCTTGGCGAAGGGGATGATGGCGTCGGCATATTCCTGCAGGGTGGGAACAGCCTGATCCCGGTAGAGCAAGCCGAAACCACCGCCGGAATTGAGGTACTCGAACTGGGCCCGCGGCGACCGGTGGTCCTTGATGAAATCAACCACCTTGGTCAGCGCCTCGGCGTACGGAGCGGTGGAGTAAATGGGACTGCCAAGATGGACATCCACGCCCAACAGACGGATATTCGGCTGGTTGGCGATATTCCGGACGATGCGCGAGGCGGTGGTGAAGTCGATGCCGAATTTGTTTTCCTTTTTGCCGGTGGTGGTTTTGGCATGGGCCTTGGCGTCGACGTCGGGGTTGATCCGCAGCCCCACCGGCGCAACCACCCCCATGGCGGCGGCCAGGCTCTGGATATTGTCCAGCTCAGCCTCCGACTCGACGTTGAACATGAG
>JAJBSZ010000295.1 GCA_020861125.1 Planctomycetota bacterium
GTGGAGGTCCGGGCGCTGCCGTTTATGCTGACCTATCTGGCCAACGCCATTGTGGCCCGGGACGGCGAAGGGACCATCTACACCGCCGCCGCCTCGAGTCTGGCGCCCGCGCCGCTCGTGTTCCGCCGCTATCCGGCCGGCGACAGCGACGCCATCCGGCGGGTGCTGGCCTCGCCGTCGGGAAAGATGTTCGTTTGGTATTCCCAGGGCCTGTTCGGCGCGGAGGAATGGCCGGAGAGGGACGGCGGGTATCGGGTGCGCCTCACCGACCGCCGGTTCTTTTCCACCGCCGACCCGGACCAGGCGCGTTTCGTCATGGACTTCACGGTGGCGCCGGACGGGACGGTGCAGTCCCTCGGCCCTCGCCGGCCGGATTTGGGCGCCCTGAATCCCGCCGCCGAGTTGCGGACCCTGTGGGAGCTCACGCTCACCGGCCGGGCGTCCGACCCCGATGCGCCCGCGGTCGTTCCACCGGGCGGTGCCGGGCCGGCGGCGGAATAAGGTTTTTTTCACCCTTATTGACTTGCCGCGTGAAATTCCTATACTGGACAAGTGACCGACCGCGCGCGGAGAGATGGCAGAGTGGTCGAATGCACCGGCTTGCTAAGCCGGCATAGGGGGTAACCTCTATCGAGGGTTCGAATCCCTCTCTCTCCGCCAATTGTTATTTCGCCACGGCCCGGCTGGGGATACAATCCCTTGCCGGGTTTGGTTTTATAGTGGTGGTGGGTTCCGGCGGTACGATACCGGTGGTGAAAGGAGCGGCGCCCTATGCCAACTCCCCACAACAGGACATGGTGGCGAACCATACGTGCCATTGCCCCGCGATACAAACTTCTTTTCGGCATTGGCATTTCGCTGGTGCTGGCGCCTGCCATCTATGAGATGTGGTATCGTGGAAACTTTGCGTTCTCGCATGAGAGCAAATTGCGGAGTTTGGCCCGACAGGCGATTTTTTACCAGAGTGCGGGAAAAAGCCAAAATTTGCTTCTCCTGCAACTGATACCCTTCTACACCTGGTCCTTCGACGAAACAATTCTTCCACGAATCCAAGAATCGTCCGGGGAAATTGTTCCGTACCTTGAAGAGGAACTCCACAAGGATCCTGAACGAAAATCGGCGGCGGAATTCATGCTCACCCATGTCGTCAAAACGCCGGCGGCGCTCGCCCTGCTCGTGCGGGAATTCGCCCAGGAAAATGTCAGCACCGATTCTCTTCGACGATTCCTCGGACCATCCGTCTTTGCCCGTCCGGTGGAAAAGGCCGCCTGTTCCTCCCGGTACAACTTTCGTGACTACGTACCTGCCTGGTTCGACGCCTATCGTGGACGACTGGTTGCAACGCGGTATGGCACTGGAATCCGGATGCCGGACAATACCGTTCGACCGTTAGGTTTTTATGGGGTTATCCACGACTCAGGTAAGCCGACATATTTCTTTCCTGGCATTTGTTATTTCCATTACGGTACCGATCATACCATGGCCTTGCCAGAATTGAGCAGTTACATATATTACACCAATCGTGATCGCTGGGCTGAGAGTCGTCGGTTGTTCGGGACCTCATCAGGAGGGAAACCTAAGATAATCGAGGAAAATCCTTGCGAGCTATTTGAAAAACTTTTTGACGAGGCAATCACCTCTGATACCACCTTTTGGCCGTTTTATCCCATTTTCAGCGGGTCCAGTACCTATATCCTTCAGAACGTAATTATTGGATACAAGGATAGGAATCACCAGCGTCACGGTCCCTGGACCGATCTCGAATCCGGTGCAGTCCAGTGGTATTTTCATGGCACGCCAGTGGAGCGGGAGGTGTATTATGCCCGTGGTGGGTACGATATGGAAATATCCCTGTGCGATCCCTAACGGGCTGCCTGCGTTGAGGTGGCATCATGGCATGGTGTCGTAAAGGGGAGGGCCGTTGGTGTCTGCCGGGTTCCGGAAGTTCCCCAAAAAACCAGCAAATACGGGGCGGCCGCTTGGCCGCCCCGGTTTCTTGTGCTCACACCACCCGTGGAGACCTGGTCGCCCGAACCACCTCGGGAACCATCGTTGGCGATCCGCCGACGGGACCTACCCTCACTGCGCGCCAAAGAACAGCGATGGCAGCCACAGCGACAGGCCGGGGAAGAGGTTGATCAGGGCCAGCGCGAAGATCAGGGGCGGCATGAAGGTAAAGGTGTACCGGGCGACCTGTTCCACCGGCACCCGCGACACGCTCGACAGCACGAACAGCACCGACCCGAAGGGCGGCGTCACCGTGCCGATCACGAGGTTGAGCACCATGATGATGCCGAAGTGGACCGGGTCGATGTCGAGCTGGCTGAACAGGGGCAGACACACCGGCACCAGCAGGTTGATGGACGCCACCGTCTCCATGAACAGGCCCACCAGCAGCAGGGTGATATTCAGCATCAGCAGGATGAGCAGGCGGTTGTCGGTGATACTGAGCACCCAGGCCGCCACCTGTTGCGGCACCTGTTCCCGGGCCAGGAGGTAGGCGAAGAGGGTGGCGGAGGCGACGATCATCAGGATCTGGATGGTCGTGGTCATGGAGGACATGATCGCCAGCTTGGTGTTTTTCCAGTGCATGTCGCCGTACAGGACGCCCAGGACGAACGCGTAGAGACAGGCGACGGCGGCGGATTCGGTGGCGGTGAACCAGCCGGTGAAGATGCCGCCCAGGATGATGACGGGCGCCATCAGAGAGGGGAATGCCGCCACGAAGGCTTTGCCCATCTGCCGCCAGGTGGCGCGCGGCTCTCGCGGGCACTCCAACCGATCCGCCTGGATGTAACACACCAGCATCAGGAGCCCGCCCATGATGAGGCCGGGCACGACGCCGGCGGCGAACAGGCGGCCGATGGAGGCGCCGGCGGCGACGCCGTAGATCACCAGCGGCATGCTGGGCGGGATGATCGGCCCGATGAGGGACGACGCGGCGGTGATGCCGATGGTTACCCGTTCGCCGTAGCCTTTCTCCCGCATCGCTTTGATTTCGATGGAGCCCAACCCGCCGGCGTCGGCGACGGCGGCGCCGGACATGCCGGCGAAGATGATCGAGGCGAAGATGTTCACGTGCGCGAGACCGCCCCGGATATGGCCGACGCAGGCGTAAGCGAAATTGAAAATCCGGGTGCTGATGCCGCCATGGTTCATGATGTTGCCGGCCAGGATGAAGAAGGGGATGGCCAGCAGGGTATAGGCGTTGACGCCGGCGGCCGATGGAGG
>JAJBSZ010000416.1 GCA_020861125.1 Planctomycetota bacterium
GCAGTAACCCGACCCAGGTGGAGGCGCTCAGCCGCAGGAGAGACACGGCTTCCCGTGCCAGATACCGACGCAACGGGCTGCCAAGAAGTTTTCGCCGGCGGCGGTGGTCGGCGCTTTCCCGTCGGGTAGCGAGATAAATGAAGACGACGGCGGTAAAACTCAGCTGGAAGCTGACGTCCTCGGGCGCAGACGGATTGGCGAGCACCAGAAGAAAGGCTGCGGCTCCCAGGGAGTTCAGCATATCACCGCGCCGGCCCCAGGCGATTCCCGCCAGGTAAATACCCGCCATGCAGGTGGCGCGGGTCGCCGCCACCTGGCCGCCAGCCAAACCGAGATAGGCGAGGGAGAGAACCAAACAGGCGAAGGCCCGCAGGCGGTGGGTCGCTCCGGACCAACCGCTGATCCACCATAGGATGCCAATGATCAATCCAACGTGCAGACCGGAAATAGCCAGCACATGGCCGATACCCACCCGGCGAAAGGCATTGCGGACTTCGGCGGCGGTATCCTTCCGGTAGCCGTACAGCATCGCCGCCAGCATGCCGCCGTGCTCGCCGCCGTACGCCAGCGTGGCGGCGATGCCGCGGCCGCGGATGGCGTCGATCACCCGGCGTATCCGCAGCCGGAGGGACACATCGTTCACCGCCGTCACCTCATAGGCCGGCGCCTCCTTGCCGCGCGGCCTCACCACCGTCAGCGTTGCCGCCAGACCATCACGCTCCAACCACCGGCGAAGGTCGAACGCGCCGGGAAAGGCTTTGGGCCGCAACGGATCCCGCCGGACCCGGCAGTGGAGGACGTCGCCTCGGCGAAAATCCGTTCCTTCCGGACCGGACAACCTGACCGGAACCGGCTCCACCCCCTGACCGTCAACGGTCACCAGGTGGGCGGCGACTCGCCATGGACCCCTCTCCCCGACATACTCCCGGCAGGGAGCAGCGGCGATCACGGTGGCGTCGAACCAGCGCGATTCGGGCAGGCGGTCGGGGGAGAGGTAGTCCTGCCATGCCGCCTGGCGATACACCGCCAGCAGGAAAAACCCGAAGCCAAAGAGGAGGATAAACCGGTTGAGGCCGCGGCGAGCAATGGGACCGGGACGCGCCTGGACGAAGGCCTCGCGGCCGTCCGGAAGCGGGTCCAACAGCGGTGCCTTCCCAGGCGTGCAGACGAACCAGATGGCCAGGAGGATAAATATGCCCACGCCGGCGTGGCGGTATGCCACCACTTCCTGAAACCGCCGGGCAACGATTGCCCCGCCCATCACCGCCACCGCAAAGGGGAGCATTGGACGGCAGGCCAGCACGCCAGGAATAAACATAGCGGTACTTCCGGTGATGACGGCAGGCAGAGGACCGGTCAGCCGCGCCGGGCGTACTCCGCCTCCAGTTCGGCCTGTTCGGCCTCGATGGCCGCCAATTCCGCCTGCAGCGCTCGCATTTGCGTGCCGTCACGGCTAATGGCGGGTTCGGAAAAAGCGGCATGGATCGCCGCCATACGGTCTTCATTGGCGATGATGCGGCTTTCCAACTTGCTCGCCCGCCAGTTCGCGTAGCGGTTTTCAGGGCCGTCAGACCGTGGCCGCCCGGGCCGCGGGCCCCCGGTCCGGCTGGCAGCCTCACGCTTCCGGACCGCTTCCTGCCGCGCCGCTTCGGCTTCGACGAACCCACCGCGGGTGATGTGCCAGCCGCCGTCCTGGAGCCAGAGCACCCGATCGGCGATCTCGTCCAGAAAAAATCGGTCGTGGCTGATGGTCACCACCGTGCCGGGATAGGCGGAAAGGGCGAGGGTGACGGCCTCGGCGCTCCGGATGTCGAGATGGTTGGTGGGTTCGTCCAGGAACAGGACATTGTGTCCTTCCAGAAGCAGTCGGGTAAGCATCAGCCGTTTTTTCTCGCCGCCGGACAACACCCTGATGGGTTTGCCGGCCTCGTCGCCGGAGAACAGCATGGCACCGAGTTTATCGCGGCGATCCTGATCGTCGGAACCCAGGTTGGCGTCCTGCAAGTATTCCAGCGGCGTTCGGTCCGGATCGGGAAACAGCTCGTGCTGTCCCAGAACGCCAACGGTGGCGGTGCTGCCCCAGCGGAACGATCCGAACAACGGCGGCAGCCCACCGAGGAGCGTCTGGAACAGACTGGTTTTGCCCGTTCCGTTCGGACCGACGATCCCCAGCACCTCGCCTGGCTCCAAAGCCAGATTCAAACCGGCGAACAATTGCCGACCGGGAAAGCCAACGGCCAGCTCGGTGGTTTCCAGGACCAGGTCGCCCAACCGGCGGTTGATACGCAGGTTGAGGGCCGCCAGCCGGGATTGGCTGGCGGGTTCGGTGATCGCCTCCACCCGCGCCAACCGTTTCATCCGCGACTGGGCCTGGCGGGATCGGGTGCCAGCGCGCCACTTGTTGATGAAGGCTTCCTCCCGCCGCAGGTAGTCCCGCTGCTGCATGAATTCCCGCCATTGCCGTTGGCGCCGCTCCTCCCGGAGACGCCGGGACTGGCTGTACCCGCCGGGATAGGTGTGCAGGCCGCCATCCTCCAATTCCCAGGTTTCGGTGGTTACCTGGTCCAGGAAACGCCGGTCGTGGGAGATCACGACAGCGGCGGCGGCACTGTTTTTCAGAAAGCGCTCGAGAAACGCGATCCCGTCGAGATCGAGGTGGTTGGTGGGTTCATCCAGGAGCCACAGATCCGGTTCGGTGACCAACAGGCGCGCCAGCGCCACCCGGCAGCGCTCGCCACCGGAAAGGGTGGTCATGGGCTGATCCAGCTGTTCCGGTTGGAGGCCAACCCCGCGCAGCAGCGATTCGGCCCGGCGGCCGGCCGAGTCGCCGTCACCCGCTTCGCGCCGGGCCTCAAGTTCGGCCAGGTGGCGGAGGGCGGCGGTCTGCTCGGCGCCATCCAGTTCGGCGAGACTCTCACGCACGCTGTCGATGGCGGCGTCGAGGTCCCGCCAGTGACGGATGGCTTCGTCCATGACGCGGCGCGGGGTCGCATCGTCAGCAAACGTCGGCGACTGCTCCAGACGGGCGATTTCCAGACCGCGCCGCCGGGAAACCGCGCCCTCCACCTCCTCCTCACCGGCAAGAACGCGGAACAGCGTGGTCTTGCCGCAGCCGTTGGGTCCGATCAAGCCGATGCGGCCACCGGCGGGAATCACGAAAGAGACGTCCTGGAAACAAACGTGGGCGCCGTAGCTTTTTCCGATGCGGGTCGCAGCCAACACAG
>JAJBSZ010000068.1 GCA_020861125.1 Planctomycetota bacterium
ATTCTATGCTGTCGGCCGAAAAGATCAGCCGGTTGCAGGAGAAGTGCAAGGCGTTCAGAATTGAACTGCTGACGCTGCTGCACTCGATCCAGACCGGTCATCCGGGTGGATCCCTGTCCGCGGTGGAAATCATTACCACCCTCTACGAGGAAATCCTGAATGTGGATCCGAAAAACCCCACCAAGCCCGATCGCGACATCTTTATTCTGGGCAAGGGGCACGCGGCTCCCATCCTCTACCTGATTCTGGCCGATCAGGGATTTTTCCCCAAGGAACAACTCACGACCCTGCGACAGCTGGGCACCTGCCTGCAGGGCCATCCCTGCGCCCGCAAGCTGCCCGGCGTCGACCTCTCCACCGGTCCCCTCGGCCTGGGCATTTCCGCCGGCGCCGGCCGCGCCGCCGCCGCCAAGCAGGATAAAACTGCGGAAACGGTGTTCGTGCTCATGGGAGACGGCGAGATTCAGGAGGGCATAGTCTGGGAAGCCGCCATGGCCGCTTCCAAGTACAAGCTCGACAACCTCATCGCCATCCTCGACAACAACGGCGTGCAACTGGACGGCCCGGTGGACAAGATCATGCCCCTCGGCGACATCAAGGCCAAATGGACCTCCTTCGGCTGGCACTGCCTGGAGATGGACGGCCATGACGTGGCCGACGTCTACAAAACCCTGACCGAAGCCAAAAACCTCAAGAACGGCAAACCGGTCATGGTCATCGCCAAGACGGTGAAAGGCAAGGGCGTGTCCTTCATGGAAGGTCAGAACGCCTGGCACGGCAAGCCGGTGGGCGACGCCGATCTCGCCAATGCCCTGAAAGAACTGGAGGCCAAATAATGTCGAAAATAGCCCAACGTGACGCCTACGGCATGGCTCTGGCCGAACTCGGCGGTGAAAACGTGAAGATCGTCGCCCTCGACGCCGATGTGGCCGGTTCGACCAAGAGTTCCCTCTTCGGCGACAAGTACCCGGACCGGTTTTACAACGTTGGCGTTTCCGAAGCCAACATGGCCGGCATGGCCGCCGGCATGGCCATGAAGGGAAAAATTCCCTACATCCATTGCTTCGCCGCCTTCATGATGCTCCGGGCCGCCGACCCCATCCGCAGTCTGGCCTGTTACCAGGGCTTGCCGGTCAAGTTGTGCGGCACCTACGCCGGCCTGTCCGATTCCTACGACGGCGCCAGCCACCATGCCATTTCCGACATCGCTTTTTTCCGGGCGCTGCCGAACATGACGGTCCTCAGTCCCGCCAGCGCCAAGGAAACCCGCGAGGTGGTGCGGGCAGCCGCCGACACGGTCGGCCCGGTCTACATGCGCATCTCCCGCGCCGAAGTGCCGGAGAGCCTCGGGACCGAAAATTCTTTCGAGGTGGGCAAGGGCGTGGTGGTCCGCGACGGCAAGGACGTCACCATCGTCGGCACCGGCTACATGGTGTCCAAAGCGATGGAAGCGGCGGAAGGGTTGGCCAAGGACGGGATTGACGCCCGAGTGGTCAACATCCACACCATCAAGCCGATTGACGGAGAATTGTTGGCGAAATGCGCCCGCGAAACCGGCGCCATCGTTACCGTCGAAGAGCACAACATTTTCGGCGGACTCGGATCGGCCGTAGCGGAAGCGCTGGTGCAGGAAGCGCCGGTGCCGATGGAGATGGTCGGCGTGCAGGATTGTTTCGCCGAGTCTGGCGATTACGAGAAACTGCTGGAAAAATACGGCCTGTCGCCCGCCAACATCTGCACCAAGGTCAAGGCGGTGCTCAAAAGAAAGTAGCGGCCGGTAAAAAAGATAGTGCAAAAACTGGTTTGCGGTAGAATTACCTGTGCGCCATGAATAACGATAAATCCCACCCCGTGCTGACGGGGTGGGGGTCTTATTGACGTACCCGTGCTGTCACCACACCGTATCAGGACTAGAAGGAGCCCAGAAATGAACGAACCGATGCGCAAGTACATGAGGGTTGGCATTGTCAACTTCATGGCATTTCCCGGAACCATGAAGGGTGAAGGCGAAATGCTGGAAGCCACCCGCGCCATCTGCCGCGATGATTATTTCGACGTCATCGAGGTATCCTGGATCAAGGATGCCGAGGTCCGCAAGCAGGTTAGGAAGATGGTTGACACCGCCGGGCTCACCCTCACCTATGGCTCCCAGCCCCGCATGCTCACCACCGGCTCCAACATAAACGATCTCGACGACGCCAAGCGTAAGGCCGCCCTGGATTCCCTCAAGGAAGGCATCGACGAAGCCTACGAACTGGGTGCCAAGGGCTTTGCCTTCTTGTCGGGCAAGTGGGAAGAGGCGACCAAGCAGAAATCCTACGATGCCTTGATCGACTCCGCCTCCCAGCTTTGCCAGTACGCCGCGTCCAAAGGCGACATGCCGGTGCTGCTGGAGGTGTTCGACTATGATTTCGACAAGAAGTCCATCATCGGTCCGGCGCCGCTGGCACGCCGCTTCGCCGACGACATGCGCATCAAGTTCAATAATTTCGGCCTGATGGTGGATCTGTCCCACATCGTCCAGATCCGGGAAACCATCCGCGAGAACATCCTGCCCATCGCGCCGTTCATCCGCCACGCCCACATCGCCAACGCGGTGCTGAAACCCGGGGCCGAGGCGGTCGGTGACATGCATCCGCGCTTCGGTTTCGACAACTCCGCCATCGCCGTGGAGGACGTCACCGAATTTCTGCAGGTACTCATGGACATCGGCTACCTCAACACCAAGAACCCGCCCATCGTCTCCTTCGAGGTCAAGCCTTGGGGCGACGAGGATCCGGAGTTCGTCATCGCCAACGCCAAGCGCGTCCTGAATGAGGCTTGGGCCAGGCTCTAACCACACGGTTCCCCAACAATTCGCGCGTGAGAGAAAACGAAAGGTTCGCACAGATGAAAATTGTCGTACTCGACGGCTACACCCTCAACCCCGGCGACATCTCCTGGGAAGGCTTCGAAAAGCTCGGTGAATTCAAGACCTATGACCGCACTCCCGAGGAAAAAATCCTCGAGCGCATCGGCGACGCCGACGTGGTCATCACCAACAAGACTCCCATCACCAAGGCTACCATCGACGCCAAACCCAACCTGAAGTACATCGGTGTATTGGCCACCGGCTATAATGTTGTCGACGTGGCCGCCGCCAAGGAAAAGGGCATTCCCGTCACCAATATCCCGACCTACGGCACCACCGCCGTGGCCCAGTTCGCCTTCGCCC
>JAJBSZ010000332.1 GCA_020861125.1 Planctomycetota bacterium
TCCATCGAGCTGGATTTCGCCCGCCAAGAGGCCCGGAACATCCGTTTGGACGAGAAATACGCCGCCATGGCGGCCGAGGCCGATTGGGAGGAATACCGGACCGACGATGCGGCGGTGGTGGTGGTTGCCTATGGCATCTGCAGCCGCATCGCCAAGTCCTGTGTGGACGAAGCCCGGAGCCACGGTATCAATGCCGGCATGATCCGGCCGAAGACCCTGTTCCCGTTCCCGACGGCACCGCTACGGGCGCTGGCCGCCACGCGGCACCGGCCCGTTTTTCTCGCCGTGGAAATGAGTAACGGCCAGATGATCGACGATGTGCGGCTGGCAATCGAGTGTTCGCGGCCGGTGCTGCTCGCCAACCGCATGGGCGGCAATGTCATCACCGGCGAGGCGATCCTTGCGAAGATCCGGGAAGCGGCGGAACTGGCCGGCCGCTGAAAATCGGACCGGCATCTTTTACAAAAGGCAGAAGACCCATGGCAGCCACCACCTTGACCAAACCCGAATCCATCCACGACGTCTTTGTCCGCAAGGGCGGGGCGGCGCCCACCGCCACCCACTACTGTCCCGGCTGCGGCCACGGCGTGGTGCATAAGCTCATCGCCGAGGCCATGGACAGCCTGGGCATCCGCGAGCGCACGGTGATGATCAGCCCGGTGGGCTGCGCCGTGTTCGCCTATTACTATTTCAACTGCGGCAACGTTCAGGCCGCCCATGGCCGGGCGCCGGCGGTGGGCACGGGGATTTCCCGGGCCCGGGACGACGCCGTGGTCGTGTCCTACCAGGGGGATGGCGACCTCGCCTCCATCGGCTTGAACGAGACCATGCAGGCCGCCAACCGCGGCGAAAAGATGGCGGTGATCTTCCTCAACAACACTGTCTACGGCATGACCGGCGGCCAGATGGCTCCGACCACCATGGAAGGGGAGGTGACCGCCACTTCGCCCTGCGGCCGCGACCCGCGGGAGGCCGGCTATCCCATCCATATGTGCGAGCTGATCGATCAGCTCAAGGCGCCTGTGTATATCGAACGGGTGTCGGTGTCGGACATCGCCCACATCCGCGCGGCGAAAAAGGCCATCGTCAAGGCGCTGGAGATCCAGCGGGACGGCAAGGGCTATGCCTTTGTCGAGATTTTGTCGAACTGTCCCACCAACCTGCGGCAGAACCTGCAGGCCAGCACCGACTTCGTCAACGGGCAGATGGAGAAGGAATTTCCCCTCGGCCGGTTCCGCGATCGCTCCGCTGAAGTCGAGGCCTACCGCCGCCCGGAGCGGGTCTGGGATCGGGAGGCGCTGGACGCTCTCTACCGTCTCGACACCAAAGCCGCGCCGGATGCGCCGGACAATCCGGATTGCAAACCCATCGGCGTCAAGATCGCCGGTTTCGGCGGGCAGGGCGTCTTGTCCATGGGTCTGATCCTGGCCAATGCCGCCTGTCAGGCCCAGCGCCATACCTCGTGGTATCCGTCCTACGGGCCGGAGCAGCGCGGCGGTACCGCCAACTGTTCGGTGCAGATCTCCGGCACCGGCATTGCCAGCCCGGTGGTGATGGAACCGGAGGTGCTGGTGGCATTGAACCAGCCGTCTTTGGAGCGGTTTGCCGGGGATGTGCGGAGCGGCGGGCTGATCCTCTACGACGATCGCATCGAGGGTGCCGACTTGCCCGCGGGGGTGCGGGCCCATGCGGTGCCGGCGGTGCGGCTGGCGGCGGAGGCGGGTACGGAGAAGGCAGCCAATACGGTGATGCTGGGGGTACTGTCGGCGCTGGGCGCAGTGGGTTTTGGCCGGGAATATTTCCTCGCCGCCCTGGCGGACAATTTCGCCGGCAAGCAAAAGGTGATCGACTTGAACCGCGCCGCCTTTGAGCTGGCGGAAAATTGGGTGGCGGGTCTTGGCGGGTGACGACCGGCCGTTATCCGCCCAGCCGGGCGGGGCGGCCATGCACGATAAAGGAAACATCATGGCGGAAGAATTGCAAATCTTCATCGACGGGGTCTTCTATCCCAAGTCGGAGGCCAAGGTCAGTGTGTTTGATCACGGCTTGTTGTACGGCGACGGATTGTTCGAGGGTATTCGCGTGTATAATGGCCAGGTGTTCCTGTGCCGGCAGCACATGGACCGGTTGTATGACGGGGCCAAGTGTTTGATGCTGAAGATTCCCTACAGCAAGGCGGAGATGCGGGATATCCTGTACCGGACGCTGGAAAAGAACGGGTTGACGGACGCCTATATCCGGCTGTTGGTGACTCGGGGGGTGGGTGATCTCGGGCTCAGTCCCAAGAAGTGTGGGGAGTTCGCGTCGGTTATTTGCATTGCTGCCAGCATCGAATTGTATCCGGACGAGTTTTATCAGCGGGGCATGAAGATCATGACTTCGGCGGTGCAGCGGTCGCATCCGGAGTGTACCAATCCGCGGGTGAAATCGCTCAACTACCTTTCCAACATCATGGCCAAGACCGAGGCCATCATGCATGGGTATGAGGAAGCGGTGATGCTCAACCACCGGGGTGAGGTGGCGGAGTGCACTGGCGATAATCTGTTTATCATCAAGAACGGTGTGATGAAGACGCCGCCGGTGTCGGCGGTGATTTTGGAGGGATGTACCCGGAACGCCATCATGGATGTCGCCCGGCACGCCGGCATTGAGGTGCGGGAGGAGACGCTGGCCCGGTACGATCTCTATACGGCCGACGAGTTCTTTCTCACCGGTTCCGCCGCCGAGCTGATTCCGATCATCGAGTACGACGGTCGGGTCATCGGCACTGGCAAGCCCGGCCCGATCACGCTGGATTTGCTGGCCCGTTTCCGCCAATTCATCAAGGACTACAAAGACACCGGCGTCGAATAAAAAAGAAGGCCGTACCCCACCCCGCGCGTCTGCCTCCCCGTGAGGGCGGCAGCCCCCACGCTAGTGGGTCGCGGGGTTTGGGGGCGCGACCAGCCCCCAAATCGATAAATCAATGCCGCGCGGTGCAAGCAGTGGCACCACCACCAAAGAAAACGCTGGTAAAGGAAACAACCGCGCGGCTTCCGCATAGAGCACAAGAGCGCAGCGAGTTGTGCGGCCGGCGGTGACCGAGGATTCCCCGCCGCTCCGAGCGGAGCGGGTGGCGGGGAGATTGCAATGGGCCCGGTACTCCACTGCACACGCACAACTCGCTGCGCTCTTGTGCTCTATGCGGAAG
>JAJBSZ010000361.1 GCA_020861125.1 Planctomycetota bacterium
TTACGAGTTACAAACGGCAGGGCCTGATGCCAATCTTACGTCCACAGAATCTAATTATAACTTTCAGGAGTCGCTGTATTAGAAAACAAAGCCGCGCTATGGTTGGTTTTATCGGTACGGATGGGCCGCGGATCTACCAACTCCGTTAGCCCCAGTCGGTAACAAACACGGACGGTATACGCTGCCGGCACCACAGTGTGCGGTTTTTCACGCGCCATCCGCCGACATATTCGGCCCGACTTCCAGCGTAACCGTTTCCGCCACCAGATCGGTAATTTGCACCAGAATGCGGCCGGGGTCGGCGGGAATCGGATAGCGGCCGGCCACCAGGGCGTGGCCGCCGGGATGGTCGAATACCTCCGGCCGCACCACCCGACCGTCATAGCGCCAGTCGATAGCGACCGTCTCCACCAGGGTCCGCCAGTCCGCCACCTCCTCCTCCCGGAGACGGAGCCGGACGAGAAGCGCGCGGGGGATGAAGGTCTGGATCACCAGCTCCCCTCCCGTCTGGACCGCCCGCACCTCCGTCGTCCCGGCTGTAGCCGGGCCCCGGCCGCGCCGGGTGCCGCTGCTGACGGGCGCGGACGTTTCGCCGGGAGCGCCGACGTGGTGGACCTCGAAACCGGCAAACCCAACCGCTCCGGCAGGACGAGCCTGATGCTCCTGGCCGCTTGCCCGACGGCGCAGGCGGGCGGTGGCGGTATGGACGGCAGCCGGGTTGCCATCGGCCCCGAGAAAGCGCCGGCCAAGGCCCAGCGCCGCCGCCAGGGTGGTGCCCGATCCCATGAACGGATCCAGAACCAGCGATCCGGGGTTCGACGAGGCGCGGATAATGCGTTCCAACAGGGCCTCCGGTTTTTGCGTGGGGTAGCCGGTGCGTTCGCGGGACGACTGGTTCAGGGCCGGGATGTCGGTCCAGTAGTCGAGACAGAGGGTGCCGTCTTTCATGTAGTAACGGTAGACCAATTCCGGGTGGGTGGTCTCCCACGCCTCGGCAACGTCCCGAGCGGCGCGGATGGGACTGTCCTTGAGGCACCGGCCCATCAGACGGTACGGTCCGGTGGCGTCCCGGTGGCGGTAGCGGGACCGCTGCTTGTCCGAAAGGGGCGTCAGAATGTCGTCCCAATTGAAGATCCACTCGCCGCCCTTGTGGTAGAACAGGATGGTGTCGTGCCGGCGGCCGTAGGCGGTCTTCGGCACCCGGCCGCCGGTATAACACCAGGCGATAGCATTGAGGAAATTCTCCGGCCCGAAAACCTCATCCAGCAGCAGCCGGAGGAAACCCTCCATCCGGTGATCGCAATGCACGTATATGCTGCCCCGGGGGCTGCAGAGTTCCCGGATCAGGATCAGCCTCTCGTAGAGAAATTGCAGGTATTCGTCCTCACGCCAAATATCAGTGAATTGCGTCGCCGCAAAGGCGGTGCCGCTGCTGCCGCCGTTGCCGCTACTGCCGCTACTGCCGCCGCGGCCCTTGGGGGTGATGGGTTTCCGGTACTCCTGCCGGGAATTGAAGGGCGGGTCGAGGTAGATCAAATCCACCTGGCCACGGAATTCCGCTACAAGATGGCCCAGCACATCCCGGTTGTCGCCGAGGTACATTCGGTTCATCCAGGGCCGGCCGTCGGGACCGATGGCCGGCAGCCCGTGGACCTCCCGCAACCGGGCCGGCCGGTACTGCGTCGACCGAAACGGCCGTTTGCCCGGCCATTGGAGCAGGGATCGGCCGGGGAGGGGGTCGAAGACATACGATTCTCCGGCCGTTTCCGGCCCGCTATCGTCTTCCCATGTGGCCACTGGTTGTTTCCTTTTCCCGAACGGGTCCTGTACAACGTGCTCTTCCTGGTCCGCAATGGCGCCCGAACGCCAGGCCGGCGGCGGCTGGCCATCCGCGAGTACCACGGTGCGGCACAGCAGGCCGAAAGGTCCCCGCCCGAGGGCTATGCGACCGCTTCCACCTACCGGCCAGGTGTTCCCTCGTCCCACCACCGCCACCGCCACGGGGCAAAACCTTGACCGCGAACCTTCCGCGTCACGACCACGGCGCCCGCGTCGGACCGGGCTGACAACCGGCCACGTCTGTGGTATACTGGCCCCTGGGGTCGAGGCCGATTCTTTTGCCAGGAGACACAACCATGGATGCCATACCGATAGGGGTTCTCGTGGGCAGTGCCCGCACCGGTTCCTTCACGCGGATTGTGGCGGAAACGGTGATGGGGTTGATGCCCGACCGGTTCCACCTGAGCCAACTGGATATCGCCGACCTGCCGATCTACAACCAGGACTACGACGACGTGGGGCCGCTGCCGGACTCCTACCGCGATTTCCGCCGCCGGGTGGCGGCCTGCGCCGGCTACCTCTTCGTCACGCCGGAGTATAACCGTTCCGTGCCGGCACTGTTGAAAAATGCCCTGGACGTGGCGTCCCGACCCATGGGCTCCAACGCCTGGAGCGGCAAACCCGGTGCGGTGGTGAGCGTCTCGCCCGGCGGCATGGGGGCCTTCGGCGCTAACCACGCCCTGCGCCAGTCCATGGTGTTTCTCAACGTATTCATGATGCAACAGCCCGAGGCCTACGTGTCCCACGTCACCACCATGATCGGCACCGACGGAACCATAGCGGATGAAAAAAGCCTCGCCTTTCTCCAAACCGTCGCCGACGGCTTCGCTGCCTGGCTGGATCGGTTCCGCCCGAGGCCGGCCACGTCCTCATCCATCCTAACAAGGTAACCAAAAAGGGTTATGGGGTAGAAGCGGAAGGCTGGGGGAAAAGGATACCGCCCCAAAAAAAAAGGGGACCGCCACTTCTTCCGTGTGGAAGAAATGGTAGTCCCCGAGACAACGTCCCGTCCGTACTCCCGGAGGGTTGGGTGCACCCTCGGTGCGGTTTTTCCTTCCGGGAAAACCCGCACCTGGTGGGATGCCCTGGTCAGTGACACCCCGGCGCAGTCGACGATGGGACCACGTAAAGTTGCACGTCTGCGCCTTATGCCATGGGGACGACCTGACATTTCTAGTTCTCATTTCCTGAAAATTCGTGAACGCTACGGTGTTGGCTGCGCCATCTCCCTTTCGGTGTATTCCGCCTTACCGCCGGCGGAATACACCTACCGGTCGAGCTCGCATCCAACACCACGCGTTCATCGAACTTTCAGGAACTGTCAGGATCGACGTCCACACATGGACTT
>JAJBSZ010000208.1 GCA_020861125.1 Planctomycetota bacterium
CCTGATAACCGACGCCCCCGTGGACAACAACGGGCAGGGGAGGTCTTTCTCTCCCACGGACCTTTGCGCCATGTCCCTGGGCGCGTGCGCCTTGACCATCATGGGCATCTTCGCCCAAAACCACTGGCTGGATATCGACGGCACGACCTTTGCTGTGACAAAGACCATGAGCGCCGACGCTCCCCGGCGCATTGCCAAGGTGGAAGTCGTCTTTTCCTTCCCGGACAAGGGGTACACCGACAAGGACAAAAAATCGCTCGAACGCGCGGCCTTGACCTGCCCGGTGCATCACAGCCTCGGGCCGGACGTGGAACAGGTCATCACCTTTTCATGGTAGCCTGACTCTTCCGAACACCCGCCGATGGCGGGTGTTCCGGCAAGGCCTTATCGCCTTTTCCCGCATTATCCAACGGATGCGCCTCCGGCCGCCGTACGTGCCGCGCGCGCCGGCAGCCGCGACACTTCCGCGCGGCCTCCAGAGGTTCACGCAGTCCTCCTTGAAATCCACTTCAGGCGGTATTTCGAACCACTGCGTCGCGGTCCTCGATCGTATTTCCTCTATCGCTGCACGGGCCGTAAAGTCGCCCTGGAGCCGTGCTTGACTTTCAAGTAGATCAATAGCACACCATCACATATGGATTATACGATACCGCAAAGCCCGGAGGAAATCGGCCGCATCCTCGAGCCGCTTGACGATTTCTGGGAGCATTGGGGATTCGAGCCCTGGGAAATGGGCCCGTTCGCGGGTGTTTCACGGCTGCAGCATTTCATCAAGGACGGCATTCTCGGCCCTGTTGCCGAGTACCGGGCCTGGGACTGTATCGTCTGGGAATCCGGCACCGAAGAAGACAGGGAAAATCTGTGGCGGACCATGCGCCCCCTGGATGACGTCATGACCCAACGCTTTGTTTTCATTGTTGAAAACCCATGGTCAAAGCGCCGGATCAAATCGTTTTTCGCCGGGCTGAAAGGCTATGTCGAATTCTACGCCTACCTGCCGACAGCCGACGGCGGCCTTGGCACGACGGAAGTTAAAGACTTGACAGACCTTGTGGATATGGGCATACGCCTGAGCATGACGGGACACGCCGCTCCCGAAGGGGAAAAGTAATATAATTTTCCGATTCGTTATTGTATAAAAAAGGCGTTGAAGCCGCCGAGACGAGAGACAAACGTTATCGGCATGTGGTAGTAACGTGCCATGGCCGACGTTTACGCGTTTGATATAGGTGATGCTGGCAATGGATGCGGACCATGCCGGGCCCGCTGTTTGAAACAAGAGGAGGAAGCGTATGCTCGCAGTATTGTTCCTTGTTGCCTTTGTGTTCTTGCTCGGGGCTTATAAATTTTATGGGAGTTTCCTTGTCCGCATGTTCGACCTGGACAATTCCAGAAAAACTCCCGCCGAATGTTTGTATGACGGGATGGACTACTGCCCGACCCACCCGGCGGTGCTTATGGGCCACCACTTCTCGTCCATCGCCGGCGCGGGCCCGATCGTGGGCCCCATCACCGCCGCCGCCTGGTTCGGCTGGCTGCCGGCCTACCTCTGGTGCCTCATAGGGTCCGCGTTCTTCGGCGGTCCGCATGACATGGGCTCCCTCGTCGCGTCCATCCGGCACGACGGCAAATCCATGGGCGAGGTCGTCCGCCGCTGGATCGGCGAACGCGGCCGGTTCCTGTTCCTCTGCTTCACCATCCTGACCCTGTTCCTCATCGTGGCCGTGTTCCTGCAACTGGCCGCCAACACCATGGCCAACGACCAGGCCGTGGCGTTCTCGGCCGTGGTTTACATGGTCGTGGCCGTCACTTTCGGGTTGATGGTTTACCGTTTCAACATTTCGCTGAAGATTTCGACCATCATCATGCTGCCCATCGTTTTCGGATCGTGCTGGCTGGCCCATGCCGTGCCCGCCCTTGGCGCGGTATTCGCGCTTTCCATGCCCACCTGGCGGTGGATCCTGGTGGGCTACATCATCATCGCCTCCCTCCTGCCCGTGTGGCTGCTTCTTCAGCCCCGCGACTACCTCGCTTCCTACTTCCTGTATTTCGCGGTGATCATCGGCGGCATCGGCATGATCTTCGGCTCCGGCTTCGAAGTGACCCTGCCCGCGTTCAAGGGCTTCACGGTCAATACCGGCACCGAACAGTACCTCTGGCCCATCCTGTTCGTCACCGTCGCCTGCGGCGCCATCTCCGGCTTCCACTCCATGGTGGGTTCCGGCACCAGCTCCAAGCAGCTCCGCCACGAAAAAGACAGCCTGGTGGTCGGTTACGGCTCCATGCTGCTTGAAGGCCTGGTCGCGGTCATCGCCATCGGCACCATCATGATCGCGGGCGGCCAGATCGCCCAGGGCGGCCCGGTCATCACCTATGCCCAGGGCTTCGGCAAATTCGGCAACCTCGTCGGCATCGACGTGGCGCTCGGCACCTCGCTTGGCGCGCTGGCCATCAACTCCTTCATCCTGACCACCCTGGATACGGCGACCCGCTTGACCCGCTATCAGATTCAGGAATTCTCCGGCAACAAGCTCGACCGCTATACCTCGACCCTGATCGCGGTTGCCGGCGCCCTGGCGCTGTTGCTCTTCGAAACCGGCGGCAAGCCCACCTGGGCGGTCATCTGGCCCGTGTTCGGCGCCGCCAACCAGCTCGTCGCCGCCCTCGCCTTCCTCGGCATCGGCGCCTGGCTGTACAAGGGCCTGAACCGCAAGATCACCTTCATCATGGTTCCCATGTGGTTCATGCTCATCACCACCCTGGCCGCTCTCGGCTTCCTGATCCGCGACCAGTTCGCGGTCGAGGGCGTGGCCCCCAACTGGATCATCGTGGTCGTCTGCGTGGTGCTGGCCCTGCTCGGCATCCTCATGCTCAAGGAAGCCCTGGCGGCCCTGAAGCCGGCGGATTCCTCCGTTTCCTCGAACCCTGCGGACTAACCGTTCGCATAGCGCATGACAAAAGAGCCTCCACTCCGGTGGAGGCTCTTTCTTTTGCGTTCTCAAACCCTGCCGTGAACGGGAAGTTCTGGGGCTGACCGTCCCCGGCACGGGAGCCGGGTCCCATCCCCCCATTCCCACCCTTTAAGCACCTTGGCAAGGATCGCGGACCGGGTGACCGCGTCGAAGCGTTCCCCGTCGCCGCCCGGCCGATCAGGGGCCGGATCGCGAATACACCGCACCCGCC
>JAJBSZ010000246.1 GCA_020861125.1 Planctomycetota bacterium
CCCGCGGCGCGGGGGCCCCGGGGCCGGCCCCCTCCGCGGCCGCGCGGGGGGGGGGCCCCCGGGACCGGCCCGTTGGCATCAAACAACCAGAAATGCGCGTTATTCGCGGGAGGCCGCAGGCGGGGGCCAGAAGGTTTTCCCCTGACCGGCCGGCCGGCTCCCTCTCCCCGACAAAGACAGCAAA
Organism: Planctomycetota bacterium; assembly: GCA_020861125.1. Next base: position 185 of record JAJBSZ010000246.1, read on the forward strand.
AGGAACCAGCCATGCAGTGGACGCGGAAACACCTGTTGGGACTCGAGGAACTGTCACCCGAGGAAATCACCTTCATTCTGGATCGGGCCGATTCCTTCAAGGAGATCTGTACCCGCCCGAACAAGAAGGTGCCGGCCCTGGTCGGGCGTACCATAGTCAACATGTTTTTTGAGAACTCGACCCGGACCAATCTTTCCTTCCAGTTGGCCGCGCGTCGGCTGTCGGCCGACATCCTCATGTTTTCCAAAACCGGAACCTCCGTCTCCAAGGGTGAGACGATGATCGACACCGCCCTCAACATCGAGGCGATGGGCGTCGACGTCATGGTGCTGCGCCACAATGCCTCCGGCGCCCCCTGGAAATTGGCCAAGGCCGTCGGCTGCTCGGTGGTGAACGCCGGGGACGGCCAGCACGAACACCCAACCCAGGCCCTGCTGGACCTCTACACCATTCGCGAGGTCCGGGGGCGGATTGCGGGGCTGACGGTGGGCATCGTCGGCGATATCGCCCACAGCCGCGTGGCCCGCTCCAACATCTGGGGGTTGACCAAGCTTGGCGCCCGGGTGATCCTCATCGGCCCCACCACCCTGATGCCGCGGGAGGTGGAGAAGCTGGGGGTGAACGGCGTCGAGGTCTGCCACAATATGGACGAAGCCATCCGCGAATGCGACGTTCTCAACATGCTGCGCATCCAGTTTGAACGGCAGGGCGGCTACAACCCGTTCCCGTCCATTCAGGAATATATCCAGATGTTTGGCCTCACCCGAGAGCGGCTGCGTCGGGGCAAGCCGGATCTGACGGTTATGCATCCGGGTCCGGTCAACCGTGGGGTCGAACTCTCGCCCGAAGTTGCCGACGGGCCCCAGAGCGTTATCCTGAAACAGGTCGCCAATGGCCTCGCGGTACGGATGGCGGTGCTGCAACTGGTGGCCGGCGTCGAATAAGGCCCTTCGCCCGGTCGGAGTTTTGCCGGTTGTCCCGCCTTTGGTGGCGCGGCTGATCCGGCCGGATTCTCCCTCGTTTGATTCGGTGGAAAGATTTCCTGGCTTCGCCTTTCCCTACAGGATGGTACCATGTCTTCAATACTTATCAAGAACGCCCAGCTGCTGGATCCTTCGGAAAACATCGACGCTCCGGGCCATGTCGCCGTGCGCAACGGAGTGATCGCCTATGTCGGTAATGACGAAGCCGCTGCCACCGCCGCTTTGGGCGGCGACGCCGTGGTGCATGACGCCGGGGGCCTCCTCCTGACGCCGGGTCTGATCGATATGCACGTCCACCTGCGCGAACCCGGCAACGAAGCGGAGGAAACCATCGCCTCCGGCGCCCGGGCCGCAGTGGCCGGCGGATTCACTTCCGTCGTCTGCATGCCCAACACCGAACCGGCCATGGACTCGGAGCCGGCGATGATCTTCACCCTACGGGAAGCCAAGCGGGCCGGCATGGCCAATGTCTTCCCGGTCGGCGCCGTCACCGCCGGCCGCCGGGGCGAGGAACTCGCGGAAATGGCCCAAATGGCCGGCGGCGGAGCAGTGGCCTTTTCCGACGACGGGGCGGCGGTCCCCACCGCCGGCCTGCTCCGGCGGGCCTTGTTCTATGCCAAGATGTTGCAGAAACCCATTCTTGAGCACTGCGAAGATCTGTCCCTGGTTGGCCGGGGGGTCATGGATGAAGGATACATGTCCACGGCTCTCGGTCTGGCCGGCATTCCGGATGAATCCGAGGAGATCATCGTCGCCCGGGATGTGGCGCTGGCCCGTCTCACCGGCGGTCATATCCATATCCAGCATGTCTCGACGGCCAACTCGGTGGAGATCATCCGCCGGGCCAAGGCCGAAGGAATTCCGGTCACCGCCGAGGTGACGCCGCATCACCTTACCCTGACCTCGGATCTGCTGCGCGACTACGATCCGGTTTACAAGGTGGCACCGCCGCTGCGCACCCTCGTGGATGTGGAGGCCTGCCGGCGCGGCCTCAAGGACGGCACCATCGACGCCATCGCCTCCGACCACGCGCCGCAGCTCGAGGAAGAGAAGGAACTGGAATTCGCCTCCGCTCCCTGCGGCATGACCGGACTGGAGACCACCCTCGGCGTGATCTCCACCGTTCTCGTGCAGGCGGGCGAGTTCACCTGGGCGGACATCATCCCCACCCTCACCAGCAAGCCGTCGGATATCCTGGGCCTGGGCCGTGGACGGCTTCGGACCGATTTGCCGGGCGACCTCACCCTGATCGATCCGGAGCGGGAATGGGTGGTGGAGCCGGAGAAGTTTTACTCCCGGTCCCGCAACTGTCCGTTCCGCCAGTGGAAAATGAAGGGCAGGGCCGTCCTGACGGTGGTAGGCGGCCGCGCCGTGTTTGATTTGGACAAGGAATACCCAGACGCGGCGAGGTGATGGTGGTGGTTAGGGGGATGATCTTCGAAACGGGAGTTTTTTCCGGCATTGTCTTGTACTTTCCGTGTGTCGTATGCTATGATGCTCCTCCTGCAGAACACGCATCCACTTCCGGCCTGACAGCCGGGAAGGCGGACGGCAAGGCGGTCGCAAAGAGGGTAGATGAGCACCAGGCAACCGGTCTCCGACAGGGTTTTTTACAGCAACACCGCCATCCGCCGCCGGAAAATACCGGACGGCGTCACCGTGCACAGCATTTTCGAGGAAGCCAGCCGGGAAGCCTACCGGCACAAATGGATCGAATCGGAAAAAGCCGGGTATGACATTGGGGATGGTGCGATCGAGGACTGGCACCGTCGCTTTTGGCATAAATTCGTGCGTGAGCGTTGGATCCAGCACATCAAGGGTGACACCTTCTGGCATGAGCTGGACAACGACGATTTCGGCATTCTCGACAAGGAATTCGCCGACTGCCGCGACCTGTCCGACACCATCGTCGCCAAGCTGGAAAATGGCGGGGAAAACCTCGATATCATCCAGTGGGCCGTGGACAACGGCCAGGACATGAAGGTGGTGCTCCACATTTTGGGCCGGTTGGACC
>JAJBSZ010000247.1 GCA_020861125.1 Planctomycetota bacterium
CCAACGGGCTGGTGCTGGCGGCGGCCGTGCCCGGCCTGGTGGCCGCCGGGGTGCAGACTCTGACGGTCACGGTGAACGCGGTGGAACCAGCCATCCTCGAGCGCCTCTGCGCCGGGGTGGAATGGAACGGGCGCTTTCTCGCCGGACGGGCCGGGGCCGAACGGCTGATCGCCTCCCAGCGGGAAGGCATCCTCCTCGCGCGGGCGCTAGGGATCCTGGTCAAGATCAATCTGGTGATGGTACCCGGGGTTAACGACCACCATATCGACACGGTGGCCGCGACCGTCGCCGACTGGGGCGCGTCGTTTCTGAACATTATCCCCCTTCTGCCCGCCGCCGAGTTTGCCGGCGCTCCGGCGCCCACCGCCGCAGCGGTGGAGCGGGCCCGGGATGAGGCGGAATGGCATTTACCGGTCATCCGCCATTGCCGGCGCTGCCGGGCCGACGCCTGCGGCGTGCCGGGGGTCAGCGACTTCGCCCACGAGTTGTATCGGGATTTCGAGCCGGTGGAGACGTTTTCCCATGGATGAGACCACGCGCACACCGCCCCGGCGGGTGGCCGTCGCCAGCGCCGGCGGCAGGCTGGTGGACGCGTGTTTCGGTCGCGCCGCCAGCTACCAGATTTACGAATGGTCGGAAGACGGCTACCGCCTGACGGCAACCCGCCCCGGCCCGTCCCCGTGCCGGAACGGCGGCCACGACCACGACGCGCTGGCGGCCGCCATCGATACGGTGGCGGACTGCCAGGTGGTGCTGGCGGGCCGGATCGGGCCGGAAGCCCTCCGCCTCCTCGCCCTGCGGGGCGTCCGGGGCCTCTCCACCCGCATCGGCATCCAAGACGCCCTGGACCGGCTGGCCGGCAAACCGTTCCTCCGAATGACGGAATAAACAAGCGCCAACTGTTGAAAAAAAAAGGAAAGAACCATGGCACGCGAAATCAAACAGATCGCCATCTACGGCAAAGGTGGCATCGGCAAGTCCACGACCTCCTCCAACATCAGCGCCGCCCTGTCGACGCTGGGCTACAAGGTGATGCAGGTGGGCTGCGATCCCAAGAGCGATTCCACCAACACCCTCCGCGACGGCAAATACATCCCGACCGTTCTCGACACCCTGCGGGCGCGGGGCAAGGTGTCGGCCGACGAAATCGTCTTCACCGGCTTCAACGGCGTCTCCTGTGTCGAGGCCGGCGGGCCGGCGCCGGGCGTGGGCTGCGCCGGCCGCGGCATCATCACGGCGGTGGAGCAGCTCAAGCACCTTCGGGTATTCGAGGATCTCGGCATCGACATCGTGCTCTACGACGTGCTGGGCGATGTGGTGTGCGGCGGCTTTGCCGTGCCCATCCGGGAAGGGATCGCCAAGCATGTCTTCACCGTCACGTCCTCCGACTTCATGGCCGTGTACGCCGCCAACAACCTCTTCGCCGGCATCCAGAAATACAGCACCACCGGTGGCGCCCTGCTGGGCGGTATCATCGCCAATTCCATCAACGCGCCCTATTCCCGGGCCATCGTCGACGACTTCGCCGGACGCACCCAGACCCAGGTGGTCGAGTACGTGCCGCGCTCGGTGACGGTCACCCAGGCGGAGCTGCAGGGCAAGACCGTGATCGAAATGGCGCCGGATTCACCGCAGGCCAAGGTCTACCTGCGGCTGGCGGAACGGATCGCCGCCCATACCGAATCCAAGGCCCCGGCGCCGCTGTCGGTGGGGGACCTGCACCAGTGGGCCGCCGGTTGGGCCACCGAACTCCTGAAAGTGGAAAGCGGCGAGGTCGCCAGCGTCGCGGACGCCATATGACCGTCCACCACCGAATCACCTGAAACGGGAGAAGAGAATGAGCCACCTGGATCTACAGACCCCGCCACGGCGGGAGGACCGCCACCCGTCGACCTGCCTCGCCTACGGCGGAAGCGTCTGCGGTTCGAAACGGGAAGGCAAACGCTGCGCCCTCATGGCCGACGCCGATCGCGCCTTTACCCAGGGTTCCATCTGCCCCCTCTTGCCGGCCATGGGCATGATGGCGAGCCTGCCGGAGACGGCGGTGCTGATGCACGGCGCCGTCGGCTGCGGGTCCTGCGCCCACGGCACCAACGCCAACGTCCGCTCCGGCCACGCCGCCCGGCGCGGCCGACCCGCCGACGCCCTGTGGTTTTCCACCGCCCTGGACGAGGTCGACGTGATTACCGGCGGCGACGACAAGCTGGCCCGCGCCATCCGCGAGGTCGACGCCGCCTTCAATCCGGCCGCCATCTTCGTCGTGGCCGGTTGCCTGCCGGCGATCATCGGCGACGACATCGACGCCGTCGCCGCCCGGGTCCAGCCCGAGGTCAACGCCCGACTCCTGCCGGTACACTGCGAAGGCTTCAAGTCCCGCTTCATGGCCACGGCCTACGACGCCGTCTACCACGCGCTGGGCCGCAACCTCCTGCCGGAGCCGGGGGCGGTGGTGCGGGACGAGACCGTCGTCAACATCATGAATGTCTCCTCCATGGGCCGGGTGGACGAGCTCGAGCTGGAGCGACTGGTGAACGAGCTCGGGTTGCAGGCCAATTTCTACCCGGTGTTCGCCCGGCCGGAGAGCCTGCGGAAGGCCGCTTCCGCCGCCCTGTCCGTCTGTACCTGCCCGACCCACGACGACTATTTCCTGAGCCATCTCGAGGAAAAGTATGGCGTTCCGTATATCATCCGCCACATGCCGGTGGGCATCGCCAACACCAGCCAGTGGCTGCGGGATGTCGGCGCCGCCTTGGGCCGGGGCGAGGAGGCGGACCGTCTGGCCCGGGCGGAGGAGGCGGAACTGCGCGCCGCCCTCGAGGAGTTCCTGCCGCTGTTCCGCGGCAAGCGGGTGTTCGTTTCAGCCGGGGAATATCGATCTCTGGCCACGGCGTCCCTCCTCAAGGAACTGGGGTTTGAAATTTCCGGCATCCGCTCGTTCCACTACGACGAATTCGCCGAGGTGGAATTGGAAAAGCTCCGGGCCGACGGCCGGGATTTCACCTGGAGCGTGGCCAATGTTCAGCCCTACGAAGAGGCCAACCTGCTGCAACGCAACCGGCCCGACCTGTTTCTCGGCCATTGGCACGGCAACAACACCGCCGCCCGGCTGGGCATCCCGACCCACGTGATATACAACACCGGCTACGGCTACATCGGCTACCGGGGGGTGTACG
>JAJBSZ010000463.1 GCA_020861125.1 Planctomycetota bacterium
CGACAGGATCCGGCCGGTTCAAGGTCAGATCCAGAATCTGGTGGTACAGGTGGGTTTTTTCATTGTTCCTGGTGGTAATATGGGCCAATTCCATAAGGTAATCGGCCCGGTCGGCGCCCGTGGATTCTTCCGCCCGGCGCTGGTAGTATTCGGATACTACGGTGGTTTTGGCAACCGCTTCGCCCTTTGTCTTTATCGCTCTTTTTTCCAGCCGCCTTTCCTTGCATTCCACGGCGCCGGTGAGAACGCGGTCGAGGAGCGCCACCTTTTTCTCCGGGTCCGGTTCCAACCGGGCCATTTCATATATTGCCTGTATCAGGACCAACGTTTCCCGTTCGTCGCTTGCCGCGGCGAAATTGTCGGCCAAACGCTGGTACCGGGCCAGACGCGTCGCCGCTTCCGTCATTCGCTCGGTTACATCCAGAATCCTGGTGAGAAGCAGGGCGACCGCCGCGTCGGTGGTCTCGCCATACCGGATGAAAAGCTGATCCAGCTCCGCCGTTCTCGCCGCCGGATCGTGGTCGAGACTGAGAATTTTATCGGTCCAAAGTTTTACCCGGGTCGTATCGGACACCGCCGCCGCTATGGCCCGGTCGTACCATTCGGGAATGATTTCTACGGTATCGAGAAGGTTGGCTTTTTGCTCCAGGAGATCCCGGAACGGAAAGGTGGCGAAGCCGCCGGCAAGATAGCGATCCAGAGCGCGGTCGATGCGGCGGACCATGGCATCCGGCCCGTCGGAGGCGGCCACGGCGGCCCGGTAGGCGTCGGCGAAAGTGGCCGATTCCACCACCGCCTCCTCCGCCGTCTCGTCCACTGCCGCCAGCAGCGCGTCCAGTTCCGCCAGGACTGCCGGCCGGTCGTCGGTCAGGCCGAGCAGATCGGTCTGGGCCTTAAGGACGGCGATGACGCTGTCGGCGTTCCGCTCCCCGCCAAAAGCCGCCACTAAAGCCGTCAGGGCCTCCGCCCGGCTGGCGACCGGCTCCGCCTTTGCCCGGGCGTACCGGACCGCCGCCAGTTTCCTGGCCGCGGGCGTCCCTTCGATCGCCGCCGCAAGGGCGTCGAAAGCCTCCGTGGGCGTAGCGCTCTCCGCCGCCTGCCGGATCATGGCGTCGATAATTCCGTCAACCTCTTCCCGCATCGGTTTCGAGCGGGCAGACGCGTACCGCTGGAGTATCTCCAGGTTCGCCGGGAACCGCTCCGCCTCCGGCTGAAGCGCCACCAGCTGCCGCCGGGCCCACAGCACCTGGTGGACGACGTCCTCCTGCGGAAAGTCGCCGTAGGTTTCGATCACCCGCTCGTAGAGATCGCGCTGGTCGGCCTTGGCGGCCCGGGAGGCCTGGACGTTCATGGCCATGGCCGCCACATTCCGCAGGGCGTCGGCGTCGGGACCGGCGGATATCTCATCGATGATGGCCTGGAGCAGGCGATGCCGTTTTTTGCGGTTTTTCTCCAGCTTGGCCAGTTCGCACCGAGCCTGGAACCCGTAGTGTCGAATCGGGGCAGTGGCGGCCGTCTGAAAGGTGGCAACGGCCTCTTCGAGGAGGGTTTTCCGCTCGTCGCCCTGGGTGACTTCTGCCAGCGCGAGCATGGCCTTGGCCCCTTGCAGGGAAATGTCGTTGTCGGGCGCTTCAAGGGACCGGTACCGCTCCACCGCCTCCGTCAGAACGCTCTTTCCCGTTTTCGCGTCCAGCTCGGCCCGGGCGTTCAGGAGCGTGAGGGTCGCGAGGTGCGCGTCGCGGCCGTCCCGGTCACGCACCGTAGCCAGCAGCTCGTCGACGCGGCGCAGCCGCTCGCCGGTCCGGGGGATCGCCAGCGCCGCCTTCACCGCCGCCAGCGGCGACGGTTCGGCATCGCCGGCGGCTGCCGGCACCATCGCGAGGAGGCACAGCCATACGGAAACGCGCACGAGACGGAGAGGCATAGGCGATCCTTTCGGGCAACCACCGACTGGTGAGTGGCAGATGACGTGACGGAATCATTAATCCTAATTCACTTACGGAGAGGGGTCAAGACAAGACAATCCATTTATGGGTATCGTGAGCCGCGAATTTCCCGTTTGCTACAACGGGAACCCACCAACAGACCGACTCCGGCCGGACGCCCGGTTTTTCCGCGGTGTTTTCGCATTTTCTATTACCGGCGGCGGCAGGTGGTTGCGACAAGGTCAGCACAAGAAAAAGGAAAGCGGCGATGGTGCCGCACGCGATCGGGGCGAGAGAGCGTACACTGCGGATAGGGAGTGCGCCCGGCAGGGCACCGGAAGAAAGCCCGACCGGACGCAATCCCCAAACAAGCAGGCACGCGCCGAATGGGCGCGGCGCGCGCCGAGTTTCCGCCGCTTGACCCGTCCGCCCATCGGCAGGATCGTCCCACCGAGCCCTTACCGTCACGCCGTCCTTGCCACGCCCGGCCGGAACCGCTGGTGCCATTCACCGCGGCCCGCCGTCGGGGGGGCCGCCTCGAGGGGTTCTTTTTGGCCGTGCTACCGACCGCCGCCCGATCCGGGGCGGTCACACGCCGTAGGCACAGGCCGGAAACCGGCATTCGGCGCAGTTCAGGCACAGTCCGCCGTGGCCCATGCCGGCGATGTCGTCGGCCGTCACCGATAGCCCGGCGAGCAGACGGGGCACCACGAGATCGAAGATGGTGGCCCGGTGGTACATCACGCAGCCGGGCAGGCCGAGAACCGGCACGGACTCACCGCTCCGGTCCAGGCTGGCCAGGAGGAACATGGCGCCGGGCAGCACCGGCGCGCCGTAGGCGATGATCCCCGCCCCCGCTGCCCGGATGGCGGCCGGCGTGCGGTCGTCCGGATCCACCGACATGCCGCCCGTCACCACCACCATATCCGCTCCTTCGCGGACAAAGGCGAGAATCGCGTTACGGGTATGGTTCACCTCGTCCGTCGTCCGCCGCTCCCCCATGATGGCGCTGCCGAGGGCGGCGAATTTCTGCCGGAGCACCGGACCGAAGCGGTCTTGGATGCGGCCGTGGAATATCTCGCTGCCGGTGATCACCATTCCCACCCGGCAGGGCCGAAAGGGCAAAACCGACAGGACGGGCGCATCCGCGGCGGCGCACAGCGCTTCCGCCCGGGCCACCAGCTCCTCTTCCACCATCAGGGGGATTACCCGCACCCCCGCCACCGCC
>JAJBSZ010000104.1 GCA_020861125.1 Planctomycetota bacterium
AACCGGGGCGGGCGCCGGGCACTTGCCGGTGGCGCAGGAGCAGCCAGCGGCGACAAACAGGCTGGCAGCCATAGCGATAGCCAAGAAAATACGCATCTCCATCTCCTTTTCTCATACAACAGTACAATCGCCCCACATGGGGCAAGCCAAATACACTCCTCATGCCGGTACGAAACCGGACATTCCCCACACAACTTTTCTATATATAATGTTTTTTTGCATCCGTTCAAGCAATAATTTAAAAAAAATGATCCGCAACCGCGGGAAAAGCGACGATACGTACCGCGAAAAAACCGCTAAAATACCGGAGATCAAGCGGTAAAATTCACAAAACCGGCGAACGTTCACGACCATCTGCGAATCCCAAGTGGTGGCCATCCCCCTCCGGTTCAACTGCCTCCACCGGTTTTAAATGGCTTCGCCGGTGGCGGTCACCTCGGCCTCACCGCCGCCCACGGTTTTCAGCCGCTGGGAATGGCGCATGCGGTTGATGTTTTCCCGGATGGTGGCGGTGATCTGGTTGTTGACACTCTGCCGGGCGGTGCGGAGGGCGCTCGCCACCGCCGGCGCTTTGGACCGGCCGTGGCCGATCAGGCAGACCCCGTTCACCCCCAGGAGCGGCGCGCCGCCGTAAGCGGCATAGTCCAGCCGCTTCTTCACCTTGGCCAGATGCGGCCGCTGCAAAAGCCAGGCCGCCAGCGAGGTGTACCAGGTGGCGGACAATGCCTCCTTGATCCATTCGGACATGGTGGACGCCAGGGTTTCCGACGCTTTCAGGACGGCATTGCCGATGAAGCCGTCGCACACCACCACGTCGCAGGCGCCGGAAAAGATGTCGCCGCCTTCGACGTTGCCGATGAAATTGATCGGCGCCTGTTCCAGCAGGGAATAGGCTTCCCGCAATTCCTCGTTGCCCTTGCCCCGCTCCTCGCCCACGTTCAGGAGACCAACCCGCGGCTGGTTCAGGCCCAGGACTTTGTTGCTGTAGATGGATGCCATCACCCCGTAGGAGGCGAGGTGGGCCGGCTTGCAGGCGGTGTTGGCGCCCATGTCGATGACGACGCAGGGCCGGTTGGGATTGCGGGTGGGCATGGCGATGGCGATGCCGGGGCGACGCACTCCGGGGATCAGCTTGAGACCGATGGTGGCGGCGCCGACGGCGGCGGCGGTATTACCCAGGGCGACCATGGCGTCGGCCCGCCCTTCCTTGACCTCCCGCACCAGCCGCATGATGGAACTGTCGCGTTTTTCGCGCAGGTCCGCCACCTTGTCCTCCATCTCCATCACCTGGCTGGCGTGGACGAGTTCCAGGCGGTGGGAAAGGCCGATGCCTTCCTCGATCATCACCTGCGACACCCGATCCCGGTCGCCCACCATGACCACAGTGGTGGACTCGTCGCGGTCCTCCTCGAGGAACATCCGGATGCCCTTGACGATGGGTTCGGGACCGTTGTCGTTGCCCATGGCGTCGATGGCGATACGCATGATATCAGCCGTTCGTCTTTATCTTTTCGACATCGCGGTAATAGCCGCAGATATCGCATACCCGGTGGGGAAGCTTTTCCTGGTTGCAACGGGGGCAGGTGTACAGGCCGGCCGGCGACAGGGCGTCGTGGGCCCGACGGGACCGTTTTTTCTGTTTGGACGTTTTATGCCGTGGGACTGCCATCGGTTGGCTCCTTGTTGGGGCACGAATTCCTGGATCATAAAAAAGCGCCGCGCTCCGGGCGCGGATGCAACCCTGCGCCAGACCACGATGCAGCCATCGGGAAAGGCAAACCGTGAAAGTATCCCGCCCAAAACGGGGATGTCAAGAAAAATGTCCGCCTTCCGGCCGGGGTTGTCCCGGGTCCACCTCGACCGGGCGGCCCGCACCCGGGCGCGCCGCACGTGAACGCCATGCGTCGACCCACCGTCACTGCCGCCGGTCCCCTCAGCTCGCCTCGACCGCCGGCGCGGGTTGTCCCACGCAGGAGGTGGCGTGACGTTTCTGCCCGCCCTTGAGGACGGCGTAGGCATTTTTGGCCGTGGGCTCCTCGGTTTCGGGAAACACGAAGGTGAAGGACGGCACGGCTTCCCAGTCGTTCATCAGATCCATCCGCCACTCGTAATGGGTGGTGGTGTGGCTTTTGCTCCGCGCCTTGCCGCCGCCGAAGCCCACCGCCACCCCGCCGCCGATGTGCATGCCGATACCGGAGTCGGAGCTGCGGGTTTCGGTGCGGGTGGTGGCGCCGAGCTGGACGTGTTCGAGGTTGACCTCGAGCAGATGGGCCACGGGTACCCGGGCCATGTCCGCCACCAGCGGGCTGAACAGGGCATAGCCCCCCTGCTGCCACAGGAGCGTGTCGGCATCCGCCGTTTCCGCCACGTAGAAAGCCATGCCCGCCTTGCTTCCGTAGTCCTGGGCGATCTCCCGGGCGTAACGCTGGCGGGCGCGGTCCCGCCGCGAGATGATAAACCGGCGAACGCCCTGCAACGTCCGGCCGGTGATGACATATACGGCGATCCACAACGCCAGCATCAGAATGGCGATGCCCATGCCGTCGAGACTGAATATCGTAAACATGTACGCCACGACCACGGACGGTATGGCAAGCTGTACGCCGCGCACGATTTTCATGCGCAGCGAATAGGCCGATTCGCACTGCCGGCCGCGTTCCGTTTCCCGCCACGGCGCGTAGCCCGTCACCTCGGCCAACGGCCGCACCTCAGGCGCGGTGAGTTCCATCGCCATTTCTTTCCCCTCCTCCAAGACATTGCCAACAAAAACAACCAGTATCCTTGCTACGGATGATGCCCACTCGGTATGAAAATTTTTCCGGCGTCCGTCTACCCACGGACACCCGGGAAGAACTCTCCGCTCTTTACCAACACCGTTCATAAAAGCGTAGTGTTTTTGCGGCAGCCGTCAACCGCCGCAACACGCCTCACCTCGGCCCGGTCTATCCGGAAAACAAGTGGGTGCGACAAGTTCCGTCCGGCAGGCGCTGCCGGGGATCGTTTCCTTGACCACCGCCGCCAGGCGGCCGACGGTTTTCCGCCCGTACACCGGCAATGCCCTGTCTTTCGGACCGTCAGGCGGGGTTCGGGCGGCGGTTGTTTGCCGCCCGCCGCCGACGGCGGCGGGTGGGGTTTTCCTCGTCACGCGTATT
>JAJBSZ010000001.1 GCA_020861125.1 Planctomycetota bacterium
GTATTGGGTGACGCAGACGTAAAACATATACATCAGGGCGCAGACGATAAACACGGCACCGATGTTTTCGATCCATTTTACCCCTTTGAACCCGAGGAGCGACAGGAGCAACTGGGCGATCTGGAACACGATGAAAAACATCACCACGTTTTCGTAGCCGAACAGGGTTTTCGATACCTGGTTGAGGGCGGTGCCGGCCAGCCAGCTCTGCACCCCGTACCAAACGATGGCGGGAAGGGCGCGGATCACGGCGGGAACGGCTGTGCCCTTCATGCCGAAGGCGCTCTTCAACTGCACCACGTAGGGTATGCCGGTCTTATAGCACAGCCGGTCGTTCAGCAGCAGGCCGACGATCAGCACCAGCGAACCCAGGAGCATGGCGGTGCCGGCCTGGGCGAGATTGAGGCCCGTTTCCACCACACTGGAACCGAGGGCAAAGGTGCCGATGGAAATGCATCCACCCAGCCAGGCGAAGAGATAGGATACCGGGCCGAGGATTCGATCGCTTTCCGGAATGGGGCTCAGGGTGTCTACTGAATGTTCCGTCGCTAGGTTGTCGGTACTCAATGCGCTTCCTCCACTCGCTTCCGGCGGCGGGCTTCGCCCGCTGTGCCATGCCCATGTTTTTACCGCCCAGGAGTCAGATACTCCCCGTACCCGTAGTGCTCGCCGCAGCCGCCGTCTTCCGCCACCACCCGGCCGCGGACGATGGTCTTTACCGCCGAGCCCTTCCCTTCCAGCCCTTCAAAGGCGGTAACCTTGCCCTTGGTCGCCAGCTCGGCGCCGACGATCTTCCACCTCTTGTCCGGATCGACAATGGTGATGTCACCGTCAAAACCGCTCTCGAACGCCCCCTTCCGGCCATAGAGGCGGAACACCCGAGCCGGATTGTAGTCCATCAGCCGGGCGATCCAACTGGGGCAGAGCTTTTTCTGGTGCACCACCAGATCGAACATGATCGGCAGGAAATATTGGATGGCGTTCAGGCCGCCCCATGCAGACCAGATGTTTTTTGTGGCGTTGTCCTTTTCGGCGTCGGCGGCCGGGGAATGGTCGCTCCCGACGCAGGACAAGGTTCCGTCCAGAACGTAGGACCACAAGGCGTCCCGTGCCTCGCGCGTCCGCAGGGGCGGGGTGCATTTGGCCGGCGCGCCGCGCTCGAACACCAGGTCTTCGGTGAAGCCGAGATAGTGCGGGCAGGTCTCCCCGGTGACAGGCAGACCCTCGTGGATGGCGTCCTTGACCAACTGCGCCACCGAGGGGTGGCTGATGTGGCAGATGTAGACCCGGGCGCCGGTTTCCCGCGCCAGATCGATGACGTTCCGGGTGGCCACGTATTCGTTGAAGACGTCGTGAGCATCCAGGAAATCGCGGACGCCGGCACGGCCTTCCGCCTGCGCCCGCGCCTCCGCCTGCAAGACCAGGCCGTATTCCTCGCAGTGGAACCCGGACAGGGCGTCCAGAGGCTTCAGGACGCGAAGGGCGTCGCGAACCTGGCCCATGTTCACCGAGGTGAAGGTACTGGTGCCCATCGGGCAGACGAATGCCTTGAAGGCGGCGACGCCGGCGCGGTGCAGGTCCGGCAGGTCGGCCAGATTGTAGTCCACCATGCCGCCCCACAGGGCGTAGTCGACCACCGCCTTGGCATCGATCAGGCCATGCTTGAGGTCGAAAGCCGCCTGGTTCACCAGCGGCGGCTCGTTGTTCAGCGGCATGTCGATCAGGGTGGTGGTGCCGCCGATGGCGGCGGCGCAGGACCCGGTGGCGAAATCCTCGCGGTATTCGAAGCCGGGTTCGTTGAGGTGGGCATGGCAGTCGATGATGCCGGGAAAAACCAGATGGCCGGCGGCGTCGATCCGCTCCCGCGCCTCGGGCGCTTCGCCCGGCGCGTAGAAGCCGACGTACTTGCCGTCACGGATACCGATATCGGCCGGATGCACCCGTTCGTGCGTGACCATACGGCCGTTGGCGATCACCAGGTCGAGCATGGAGTATCTCCTCGTAGAAGGCTGTGACAGTGGCGGCAACGACGCCGCCGCCGGCGCTACTGGTTGAACCGATCGGCTGGGGCCAGGCGCATCAGCAGATAGTAGACCACGCCGGCGGGAATGAGGCTGGCGTACCAGGACACGCGCATGAATATGAAGGCAAACAGCACGCCGATACCGGTGGCGACCATTGCCCGCCAGTTGACGCCACGGTAGGGACCGGCCGCGTCATAGAGGGTCGCGAGGTTCAGGTTTTGCCGGCGGATCAGGTAGTAATCGACCGCCAGAATGGCAAACAGCGGCCCCAGGAAAGCGGAGTAGACGGAGACGAACAGTTGCAGTCCATACGCCGATTCCTCCTTGACCAGTTCCCACGGGAACGAGGCAAAGGACAGGACGCCAACGATCACCGCGGCCTTCTTGAAGGTCATCTTGAACAAGTCCATCAGGACAAACGCGGGCGGAACCACGTTGTTGAGCACATTGGTCGTGACCTGGGCGAAGGCGATGAACAGCAGGGTGATGATCAGGAGCACCTTGTTGTCGACGGCACTGGAGAACACCATGATCGGGTCGGAGACGCCGGTGGCGCCGGAGACCATCAGACCGATCAGGCCCATGAACATGGTCGCGGGCAGAATGGCCATGGTGTAGATGACGGTAATCAGGGACGGCTTGACCCCCTTGACGAACTCGCGGGAATAATCGCTGACGTTCAGAATCATGGTGGCATAGATCCCGAGGAACAGCATGGTGGCGTTCCAGAAGGGCACGCCCCAGGTGCCTTCGAGGCTGGTGATGCTCTGGTCGATCTGCCCGCCGTATTTGGCTACCACGCTGTAGAACATGTACACCAGAGAAGCGAGGATGAAGACGCAGCCGATGTTTTCCAGCCACTTGATGCCCTGGAAGCCGAGCATGGACAGCACCACCTGCACCGCCTGGAAGGCGATGAAGAAGAAGATCAGGTTGTCGAAGCCCAAGAGATGGGCGGAAACCTGGTTCAGCGCGCCGGCGCCGATCCAGCTCTGGAAGCCGAACCAAACGATGGCCGGCACGGCGCGGATGATGCCGGGTACCTTCACCCCGGCGAAGCCGAAGGCGGAACGGGCCTGGACCACGAAGGGGATGCCGTAGCGGTTGCCGGCGGCACCGTTGATG
>JAJBSZ010000162.1 GCA_020861125.1 Planctomycetota bacterium
GATCTGCATCGGGTCAAAGCCGGCACCGATGTTGGCTGGATGTTCCATTCGGGCGCCTGGCTCGGCGGGCAGGTCGCCTACTACGGATTGTACGGGGACCGGCGGGCGCGGACCACCGCCTCGTTTTCCCTCGATCCCCAGCGGAATACCTTCACCAGCCTTGGCGATACCATGGACCGGCATAACCTCGAACTGGGGCTGCGGACCGGTATGGCCCTGACGGACGCGGTCCGGGTAATGGCGGACTACTCCTTCGTTCGCGGCAAACGGACCCGGCACCATCTGGCCAACGCCACCGTATCGGTGAGCTTTTAATCCGCCCCATAATGGCCCCTCGGCGGAAGCGGAAACGGTCGGGCTGGTTGCCACCGCGGGGGATCGTGGGAACGGCGGCTCCCGCCTCTGGCCGGTCAGTATTAATCGGGTCGGTTCCGACCACCATCCCAACGGCCGTCGTTCCAACGTCTTTCCTTGGCAGAATACCTCCCGCCACCCGGACAAGCATGGCTTGGCCGGGGAAATTTTTATTTCCCGTTTACCTTTGGAAGGCCACTGTTCAGTAACTCAACGCTGTGGTCGGAAGAGAAACGGGCGTTTTCCCACCCACCACCGCCCTGGTCGGGCAATTACCGGCAGGAAAACGCCAAGTGCCGGGTTGCTGGGGAGTGCGGGTATGTGGAGACAAGTGGAGCAGGTGTAGGCAGGTAGAAAAAGATCGCGCCCGCAGTGGCGGGCGCGTCGAAGGAGCGGATAGGTTGTAGGTGGGCAGTCGGTTTCTTATTCGCTGGTAAACAGCTGGCCGAGGGCATCGTCAAGCGCCCGGTCCAGGGCGGCATCAAGCTTGCCGGCGGTGAAATAGGTGCCGGCGTCAATCTGTGATTTGATCGCCATCACCCGGTCCAGACGCACACCCTCAATGCCCCGCAGCCGCATCACGTCGCCGGTGATCTCCACCGAGTCGGCTGGCGCCGGCATCTCCGACATGCGATAGGCGTTTTTCAGGCGACGGGCCGGCTGCATGCCGCCCATGCCGCTGACGCCATTGACATGGTCAACCATTCTCTCTCTCCCCAGTCTCTCTCTCGTTCACGAACCCTCACCACCGTGATCTCCGGTCCCGCGACAGATCCGCTCATCCGGCCTGGAAGGCTTCGCGCACAACATATACAAAAAGTATACACTTCCGATAATGCCGGTTCAACCCCTTTAGCGAATTTATCTCCAGGTCGAAATTTTCCAGCGATCGCCCGCTAGACCGGTATCCCCATCTTTTCCAAACGCTTGCGAATTTTTTGAATCATGGCGCCGTGGATCTGGCACACCCGGCTTTCGGTGACGCCGAGAATTTCGCCGATCTCCTTGAGGGTAAGTTCCTCCTCATAATACATCACGACCAGCTGTTGTTCCTTCTCGGTAAGCATCCCCATGACCAGCTCCAGGATCTCCTCGGCTTCCAGCCGGGCGCCCGGATGATGCTCATTGGCGGTCAACAGGACGTCTTCCAAGGACCGCCGGGAAGACCCGGATGGGGAGGTATCGGACAGGCTGATGCGCCGCGACGCCTGGGCCCCGATCTCCGCGTCCCAATATTCATCCATGGTCAGGCCGGCGGCGGCGGCCACTTCCTCGGGCGACGCCACGGCATTGCGACTGAGAATCTCCGCCTCGACCCGCTCGATGCGGTTGACCCGATCGCGGACCACCCGACCCAGCACGTCGTGGGAGCGAAGCTCATCCAGCACCGCCCCGCGGATGCGGGTGATGGCATAGGTGGTAAACCGGGCATCGCGACCCGGATCGTATCGCTCCACCGCCGACACCAGCCCCATGCAACCAGCGGAAAACAACTCCTCGCGCGACACAAAGGACGGCAGGTTGATGGCCATGCGGGATACCGTCACCTTCACCAGGGGCAGATAGCTGTCCACCAACTGCTCGTAGGCCTCGCGGTCGCCAGCCCACGTTCTGGTCCAGAGGGCGGCCCGGGCGGCATCCTCTTCGGATTCGGGGATGTCGGGGTGTTTCTGCGGCTTGTGGCCGGACGGCGTGGCGGTCATCTACCCTCTCTCCTGCGGCCCCCGCGACGGAAAACCTATCCTCCGGAAAAAAGGCCGACGGTTATATTTCCCCCCGTCAACCAATGCCTTTCAGCAAATCGGTTCGGGCGGTGGGATGATACGGCCGGGCAATGCTACCTGCGGCCGGGTTTTTTGGAAACCCCTATTCCACGGTGGTTTTTTCCTTGACGGACCAGATGGTAACCGGTTTAATGGGCAGAACGCCCCGGATGAGGTCCGGCGGCGTCGTTGTATTTGTCATTGACCCAAAAAGCCGCCGCATCGAACCGAAGACAGACGCGACCGCGCTTTTCCGTATAGACAACGGTTTATGTACCCGAAACCCTAATCCAGCAGGAGGATCCACACGATGGGCCGTTATTTGGGACCCAAGACCAAAATCTGCCGCCGTCTCGGCTTCATGATATATGATAACAGCAACATTGAAAAGGCATTTCTGAAACGGGAACAGGAGCCGTTCCGCCGCAAACAGTCGGAATACGGCCGCCGACTCCTGGAAAAACAAAAGGTCATGTACTATTACGGGATGCGCGAAAGCCAGATGCGCAAACTGTTCAACCTCGCCCGTCGCACCAAGGGCAATACGTCCAAAGCCTTCCTCATCGCCTGTGAACGCCGACTCGACAATGTGGTGTATTCCGCCGGCTTCGCCGCCAGCCGTCCCCAGGCCCGGCAGATCATCGGCCACGGCAACATCATGGTGAACGGCAAACGGGTTGACATCGCCAGCTATCTCGTCAACACCGGCGACACCATCACCGTGTCGGAACGCCCCGGCGTCCGTAAATTGGTAACGGGTGTGGTGGAGCGGAAATCCGGCTACGTCGCCCCCGACTGGATTGCCGTCGATCCCAAATCTCTTACCGCCAAGATCGTCCGTTTGCCGGTGCGCGAAGACGTCCGCCTGCCGGTCAACGAACAGCTTCTGGTGGAATTCTACAGCCGGTAATCAGCCGAATCAACTCCCTATCGCGGGTATGCAAGGCGGGCTTCGGCCCGCCTTTTATTGTCATCCACTCTTCGCCGTCCTGCCCATCCGTGGCACCCATCCGACTCCACGATCC
>JAJBSZ010000252.1 GCA_020861125.1 Planctomycetota bacterium
CGGCAGGAGAAATTCGGCCGGCACCGTAGCCGACAGCACCGACACCGGTGTGGCCGCCGCCCAGGCCGGCAGAACGGCGCGGCCGCTGTGGTCGCGGCGGAACGGGGCGAGCACCAGATCCGCCTCGCCATAAAACTCCGGCGGCACCACCCGTCCCTTCGGCGGCAGGAACACGCCGGCGGCGCCGATCTCTCGCCGCATCTCCTCCGCCAGCGGACCGGAGCCGACGAACAGGAAGCGGGCGTCGGGGAAAGATTCCGCCGCCACCCGGCAGGCGCGGGCCGCCAGATCGCCGCCGCCCGGCCGGGAAAACACGCCGGCAAAGAGCACCACCGGAGCGTCGGCGGCGATGCCGGTGGTTTCCCGGAGGGCCCGGGCGCGGTCCGGCGCCGGATCGGCCGGCAGGTCCGCCCCGTGATAGACGACCTCGCATTTCCAGTCGGGCGGATGGAACTGTTCGTGGATCTTTCGCCGCACCCACTGGGAAGCGGCGATGACCGCGTCGGCCTGTTCGATGCCCTGCCGTTCCAACCCGGCGATGCGGGCTGAATCGCCGGCGTCGGGCCACGCTCCGGTGCGGGCCCATTCGGTGGAATGGAACGTCACCGCCAGGCGCGCCCGGCAGCGGGCGGCGGCGCGGATGCCGGCGGCGATGGTGAGCCATTCGTGGCAGATCACCAGGTCGTAGGGCCCGTCCGCCTTCATGGCGTCGGCGGCGTAGTGGTCAAAGGAATGGGCCAGCGCCGCGATCTCGTCGATGAACACCCGTTGCCGGTCCCACGGACAGCGCCGGACATACACGCCGTCCACGATCTCGTCCATGGCCTGGCCGTCGCCCAGCCGGGTGAACAGCCGCACCCGGTGGCCGGCCCGGGCCATGGCGGCGGCGAGACGGCTGGCGTAGACGGCGCCGCCGCCCACCGCCAGACCTTCCAGCGCCTCCCAGCTGAATACCGCGATGTTCATGGTTGCCTCTTTCCCGCCGCGCCCACCGCGTTGTCGGCCGATCCAGCCCACAGCCGTCCGCGATCCATGGCCTAGCGTTCCGCGTAGCGGATGCCGGCTTCGGACAGGCGCTGGCAGATCGCCAGGTTGACCCGGCTGCATTCGTCCCAGAAAAACGGTTTGTCCGCATCATACCAGAACAGCACCTGGATGACAAACCGCGCCGGCTCGAAGTCGGCGAAACGGACCACCGGCGGCAGTCCCGAGACCTTGCCTTCATGCTCCCCTACCGCCTCCCGAATGCAGTCCATGGCCAGAAGGATCTTCTCGTACGGGTTGTCCGGGCTGAGGGCGACGCGGATCTCCCGGCGGACATACGGCCGGCGGTTGAGGTTGACGATGTTGGAATTGATGGCGGTGGCATTGGGGACGATAACGCTGCTGCCGTTGTAGGACCGGATGCGGGTGGAACGGAGTCCGACGTGTTCGACGATGCCGGCATGGTCGCCGATGGTCACCGGGTCACCCACGAGAAACGCCCGGTCGAAGGCGATGGCGGCGAAGCCGAGGAGGTTTTTGAGCGTCTCCTGCGACGCCAGGGCCAGGGCCAAACCGCCGATACCGAGACCGGCCAGCACCGAAAACATCGTCTGACCGGTGACTCCCTGGTAGACATGGACACCCGCCACCACCAGGATGACGATCCGCGCCAGCATGAGAATGATCGGCCGGACCGTATCCATGAGCCGGTCCCGGGACCGGAAGATCCGTTCGCCGTAGACCCGGTCGACGATCCCCACCAGATCGAAGCAGTATAGGGCCAGTCCGAGAAAGATCAGGAGGTGCGACAGCCAGACGATGTCCGGATGGTAGGGTGTGACCAGAAGGTGGCTGAGGACGAGGAGCAGCACGCCGGGGACGATCAGCTTCACCGGATTCCGCAAGGTGGTGAGGGCGACGTCGAGCCCCAGCCACCGCCGCGCCGGGTCGCCCGTTTCCACCCGGCGCCACAGCCGCTTGAACCAGCGGAGCACCAGAAACGTGACGAAGGTGCCGAAGAACAGCAGTCCGAGGCTGGCCGCATAGCGCCACAACGGGATCCCGAAGAAGGTTTCCGCCACCAGCAGGTTCAGCGGATACGGCAGGCCCTGGAGGGTGGCGATGATCTTCTGGTCGGCGGAGGCGACGAAGTCCTCCGCCTCCCGGAGCAGTTCCAGCCGCTCCTGTTCCCGGCGCAGTCGCAGTTCCGCCTCGGCGGCCGCCTCCGGGTCGAGCGGCGGCGCCGGCGGAAATTCGGCCACGGCCGGCTCGTGGATGGGCGGGTCCAGATCCGGCCCGGCGTCACCGGACCACGCCACGGCCATCGCGGCCGCTACCGACACCACCGCAGCCGTCACCAAAATGTTTCCTACCCATTTTCGCGCCATACCTGTCCCCACCCTCCGAAATCCTTACGAACCGGCGACCCGGTCCCACCCTTTGCCGTACAGACGCACCAATTCCCGGCGCAGGGCCAGGTTTTCCCGATGCGAGAGCTCGGGATCGGCGGCGAGAATACGCCGGGCCTCTTCCCGGGCGTCGGCCATGATGTCGATGTCCGCCACCAGATCCACCAGCCGGAAGCCGGCCAGGCCGTGCTGGCGGGTGCCGGTGAAATCGCCCGGACCCCGGATGCGGAGGTCGGCCTCGGCGATGGCGAAGCCGTCCGCCGCCGACAGGAGGGCGGCCAGGCGTTCGCCCGCCTCGCCTTCCCGGGCGTCGGACAGCATGACGAAATGGCCCTGTTCCATGCCCCGGCCGACCCGGCCGCGCAGTTGGTGCAGCTGGGCCAGGCCAAACCGTTCGGCGTGTTCCACCACCATGACGGTGGCGTTGGGAACGTCCACGCCGACTTCGATGACGATGGTGCTGACCAGAACGTCCACCGAACCGGCGCGAAAGCGGTCCATCACCGCCTGCTGGTCTTGCCGTTTCATCCGGCCATGGAGAATTTCCAGCCGATAGCCCTTGAGTTCCCCGGCGGCGAGGTCGCGGCACACCGTTTCGGCCGAACGGAGATCCGAATCCTCCGACTCCTCCACCAGCGGGCACACCACGAACGCCTGCCGGCCCCGAGCGAGTTCGCCCCGGGTGAGCTCCCAAGCCCGGCCGGGCCGCGACTGCGGCTCCCACCGGGTCAGGACCGGTTTGCGGCCGG
>JAJBSZ010000205.1 GCA_020861125.1 Planctomycetota bacterium
TGAACATGGCCAATTTTCAGGCCTTCGCCCGCGGCAACGGCGACACCAGTCTGGCGCGCCGGCGGCCTTTACCAGCTCGCCTCCACCGGCAACGACGCCACCGTCACCCTGGTGGACGGCATGACCATCACCCTGACCGAGGACGCCATCAGCCACCTGAGCGCCGCCGCCATCGGCCAGGTGGTGATCAGCACCGCCGCCGGCGGCGAAATCCTTCTGCCGGACGGGGCGGACCGCCTGGAGTTCAACGAGTTCCTCTACGGCGATTACACCTATGCGCTGGACGCCAGCGGCGACCTGATTCTGGCCGCCTATGACCAGGGCGTCCTCCGCGACGGAACCCACGAAGACTACCAAACCGCCCGCGACCGGATCGGCAGCCGGTACGGCCGGCTGGGTTGGACAGACGGTTTCAGCCAGAACATCTACAAGTCGGCGGTGCGCGATGACGCCGCCGGCGTCCCGCCCTACGACCGGTTGCAGCCATCTACGGCCGCCGGGGTAGCGGGATCGGCGGCGGCCGGTTCCTATACCGTGAACATGGCCAATTTTCAGGCCTTCGCCCGCGGCAACGGCGACACCAGTCTGGCCGCGATGTACACCGGCGTCGCCAACGCCGCCGCCACCGAAATCGCCCTCTTCACCACCGGCGCCGTCATCGATCACCTCACCGCGCGCCGGCGCAGCCTCGCGGCGGTGCCAGGGACCGGCCCCTGCGAGACCGTCTGCTCCGACGCGGCGGTGGGTTCCATCGTACTGGAACCAGACGTCGCCGGCCGGGTCTGGCTTGGCGGATTCGGCATGATCGAAGAGGCGGTGGATCGGGACGGCATTCCCGGGTACCGCTATACCCCCGGCGGGTTCATCATGGGCTACGATCAGGCCGTGGGCGACCTCGTCCTGGGCGCCGCCTACGCCTATGCCAGCGGCGATTTCGCCGACAAGTCCTCCTACCGGCACGACTCCACCATCTCGTCGCACTCCTTCGCCCTGCACGGCACCTACTCCCACCCCAGCGGCGTCTTCGCCGGCGTGATCGGTGGTTATACCCATTCCTCCAACGATCTCTCGGAATTGCGCCGCGACCACGCCGCGGGCGACGGCTTTAGCTGGAACAAGGCCGAATACCATGCCGGCACCTGGCACGGCGGGCTGGAAATCGGTTATCAGGCCCGGCCGACGGAATGCCTTACCCTCGTCCCGAGCGTGGGCTTCACCGCCATGGTCCACGAAGCCAACAACCATACCGAACGCCTGGGCGAGGTCGACGCCGGGCGGGTCCGGGGGCTGCGCAACCGCGCCGCCCTGCTGCCGATTAAACTCGAAGTCGGCTATGAAATTCCCACCGGCAGCGAATCCCGCCTCCGGCTCACCGGCAACGCCGGCTACGCCTACAATTTCACCGACGACGATGTCTCGGGCAGCTTCGATCCCCTGGGCTTCGCCAATGCCTTCCGCCACGATATCGTTGGCCGCAAAACTGGCCACCACCTCTACAGTCTCGGGGCGGGCCTCCGTTTCCACACCGACCGCTTCGACATCGGCCTGCACTATACCTACAACCACAAAACCGATTTCGATGCCCACCGGATCACCGCCACCGCGGGCTTCAGCTTCTGACGTTCGAGGGAACGGAGAGGCGTTGTCGGCGCGGCGCTTTGAATAACCGAACGGATACGCCGGGTGGCGACGGTGAGACGCCCGCTGGCGATGACCACCGGGTCATCGCCAGCGTTCATTTCCGGGATATGACGGTCGGGAACGGCTTCGTGATCACCCTCCGCCCGGCGTAATTACCAACCAACCCGGATCAGCACGAGGGCGAGGGCGGCGACGGTGAACCAGAGGCAGGCGCCCAGCAGGATGGGGCGGGCGCCGGTGGCCAGGATCTTGCGGATATCGGTGTTCAGGCCGATGCCGGAGAGGGCGACGACGATCAGGAACTTGCCGGCGGCGTTGCAAAACGCGGCCAGGTCGGCCGGTAGGCCGCCCCAGGTGGTCCAGACGGACATGGCGAGAAAGCCCAGCACGAACCACGGGAACACGCGGGCCAGGACGAAGCCTGACCCCGCCCGCTCCGCTCCGGCGGCCTGCCCGCGGCGGCGCGCGGCGGCGACGAGGGAAAACAGCAGGGCCATGGGCACGATCATCACCGTCCGGGTCATCTTGACCAGGGTGGCGGTGGGCACCGAGGCGGCGTCGTAGGCGAAGGCGGCCGCCATGACGGAGGAGGTATCGTTCACGGCGGTGCCGGCCCAGACGCCAAAGACCTCCGGACTCAGGCCGAGGGCGTGGCCGAGCAGCGGAAACAGGATCACCGCCGCCAGGTTGAAGAGAAACACCACCGAGACGGAATAGCTGAGCTCCTCATCCGGGGCGCCGATAACGGGGGCGACGGCGGCAATCGCCGAACCGCCACAGATGGCGGTGCCGCTGGCGATGAGATCGCGGTTGCCCGCCGGCACGGCGAGGATCCGGCCGAGAACCCAGGCGACGGCAAACACGGCGGTGATGGTGACGATCATCAGGCCCAGGGTGGCGACGCCGGTGCGCCAAACGGCGGCGAGATTCAGCCCGGCTCCCAGGAGGATCACCGCAGCCTGCAGAATCTGCTTGCCGGCGGCGGTGCAACCGGGACGGAGGACGGCGGGCAGCGGCACCAGGCTGGCGACGATGACCCCGGCCAGAATGCCGCAGCCGGCACCGCCCAGCCAGGCGATACGGCCGCCGATGGCCGTGGCTATCACCGCGAGACCAGTGGCGGCGACGAGACCCGGCCAGGACCGTTTCCAAAAGGATCGCGTGAGCATCTGCACGGCGCCTCTCCTCCTACGGTAAACCTACCGTCAAGCCAAGGAAAACCCGAACGGCCGTAGCAGCCGTTCGGGATACAAATCCCAGTCCTCCACCCCCGCCGGCGTCAACCGCCGATGGCCCGCCGGACCGCATCGACGATATCGCCCAGCGAATTCGCCACCTGAATGGGATGGTTGGCAAACCGGGCGGTGGCGACGCCGAATTCGCCATAGTCCGCCCGGAGCCGCGCTTCGTCGTAGCTGTGGTAGGCGACGGTGGCGTGGGGGTCTTTCAACTGGTGGCCGGTGAGGACACACGCCACCCGGCTGTC
>JAJBSZ010000382.1 GCA_020861125.1 Planctomycetota bacterium
CGTCCGTACGTGCCAAACATCCAGTACGAAGGCGACGTCAACGCCTTTCCCAAACATGAGGTGGCTTTCGACTACCGGGAACAGCTGTACAAGGAGGTTTTAGAAGGCCAGCCCGCCAGCACCCGCAGCCAGAAGATCTCCGAGCGCAGCAACGAGCGGCCGGCCGAGGAACCGGGGGTGCAGCCGAACGTCCGCCGATCCGCCAACCTCGGCGCCAGCCCGTACCTGTATGTGCGGGAAAACAGCCTGGACAACAAGTCGTCGGAGCGGGTCAACCAGAACTCCATCCGGGAAACCGCCATCAAATTTGCCCCCAGCGTCACCAACCTCACCATCTCCGCCATCATCCACCTGCCCTGCCAGTTGCGCCGCTATGCCGAAGGGAGACCGGTACAATCCGTCAATGAACTGGGAGAGGCGCTGATCGATCCGGAAACCCGGCTGCCGATGTGGGAACGGGAATCGGTCGCGCCCCTGTCGCCGGAACGGGTGGAGGAGCTGAAACGCCAAATCGCCCATGCCGCCGGCATACCCCTGGCCGAGGTGCCGGAAAAAATCGAGGTGAGCCAGGTGCCGTGGATGCCGCCGGTCATTGCTCCGGCCGGGGGCGAATCGGGCTGGCGTTATGGGTACCGGCGGTTCCAGGAAAACATGAACTCGCTGATCATTCTCGGAATATTTTTGGTGTCGATGCTGGTGCTGTGGCGTTTCGCCTCGCGGCCGATCCCCACGGAGATCGAGGAGCCCATCGAACCCGAGACCATCTCCCTGGCCATGACCCACGACGACGAGGATGACGAGCCCACCGACGAGGAATGGGACCGGCTGCGCTCGCGGGTGTCGGCGGCGGTGCAGGAAGATCCGAAACGGGCGGCCACCATGGTGAAACGCTGGATGCGGAAGGACTGATTGCATGGCCAAAATCGCCAAAGTCGAGGGTTTGACCGGTCTCCGGAAGGCCGCCGTCCTCATGATCTCCCTGGACATGGACTCTGGGGCCAAAATCATGGCCAACCTTTCCACCGAGGAGATCGAGCGCCTGTCGATGGAGATCGCCCGCATCGAGGACGAGATCCCGGCCGAGGTCCGGGACGCGGTGGTGCGGGAGTTTTACCAGACCCATATGGCGTCCAAATATGTGGAACAGGGCGGCATCGAATATGCCCGCCAGCTCCTGGAAAAAAGCCTGTCGCCGGAGGAGGCGGCCAAGATCCTGGCGCAACTGGAAAACACCATCCAGCAGTCGCCTTTCCATTTCCTCAAGCAGGCGGATTCCGAACAGCTTCTTATGTACATCCAGGACGAGCACCCGCAGACCATCTCCCTCATCATGGCCCACCTCTCGGCCAAGCAGGCGGCGGAGATCCTCGGCGGCCTGACCCCCAAGAAACAGCTCGAGGTGGTGAAGCGCATCGCCAGAATGGAGCAGACCACCCCCGAGGCGATCCGCATGGTGGAACAGGGCCTGGAGTCTCGTTTGGCGTCCATCTTTACCCAGGATCTCGAATCCGCGGGCGGCGTGCAGTCGGTGGCGGAAATGCTCAACCTCTGCGACCGCACCACCGAAAAGGGCATCCTGGAGAACCTGGAAGAGGCGGACCCGGACATGGTGGAGCAGATCCGCAAGCTGATGTTCGTCTTCGAAGACATCGTGCTGGTCAACGACAAGGGAATTCAGTCCATGCTGCGCGAGGTGGAAAACGACGAGCTGGCGACGGCCCTCAAGACCGCTTCCGAAGCCATGCAGGAAAAGATATTCAAAAACATGTCCACCCGGGCGGCGGAGATGATCAAGGAAAATATGGAATTCATGGGACCGGTGCGGCTGGCCGACGTGGAACAGGCGCAACAGCGCATCGTGGATATCGTCCGCCGGCTGGAGGAAACCGGCGAGGTGGTGATTTCCGGCCGCGGCGGCGACGAAAACGTCGTGGTCTGACCGCCCCGGCCCGCCGCGCTCGACCGGCCGGCCCGTTCCGTGAAACCCGCTTGTCCGAAAGGGTCGCATGCCCGACTCCCCGGTCCTCGACAATACCCACGAATTCACCCCCATGCCCACCCCGGACCAGGTTCTGGCCGGAGATGCGGGGCGGCGTCTGGATCCCATACCCTTCGAATTCTCCGACATCCGTGCCCTGGCCCAGCGCATCCTTAAGCGGGCCCAAGAACAGGGACAGCAGAAGATCGAAGCCGCCCGCAAACAGGTGGCGGCCATGGAAAAGCAGGCCCACGATCAGGCCTACGCCGAGGCGCTGCCCAAGGCGCAGGCGGAGGGTTTTGCCAAGGGCGAAAAGGAGGGCCTGGCGGCAGCCGAAAAGAAGATAGCCGCTGCCATCGAGGGCGAAAAACAAGCGCTCCGGCAAAGCGTCGAGCCCGTCACCGGCATCCTCCGGCAACTGGCCCACATCATCCACGACAACCGCCAGCAGCTCATGGCCCAGGCGGAAGGCGATCTTCTCCTGCTGTCCCTCGATATCGCCAAGCGGCTTGTCGGCCATGAACTATCCATCGATCCCGAAGCCATCCGGCCGCTGGCCATCGAGGCCATCGGCCTGGTGACGGACCGTTCCGCCATCACCGCCCGGGTCCATCCGGAAGACTTTCGCGTCATGAACGATATTTTACCCGACCTGCAGGCGATTTTTCCCGATCTCGGTCCGGTTCGGGTCGAAGCGGATGCCGGCATCGAGCGGGGCGGTCTGGTGGCTTCCACCCGGGAGGCAGAAGTCGACCTGCGTCTGGCCACCCGTTTTGCCGCTTTTGAAGAGGCGATATTGGGGTATTCCGGGGAAACGGCGATAGCGCCGTGGACCTCCCTGCCCTCCGGCACGGCCGAGCCGGCCGCGCCGTCGACTATTCTCACCACCCGGACGCCAGACGCACCGGAAACCGCCGGTCCGATTACCGCTGATCCTGCGTCTCCGGAACTGTCCGATACGACCGACGCCGCGGCCACTGCAGCCAGCGATTCTCCCACGTCGGGTCCAGCGGCGGCGGAGGGCGCTGAGCCGGCGCCGGCAACGGCACCGTCGGATTCGGAAACGGCGGCGACGGACCCGGGAAGCACGAAAAGCCCGGAAACAGCGGCCGACAAACCGAAGGCGGCGGATAAGGTAATACCGACCCG
>JAJBSZ010000273.1 GCA_020861125.1 Planctomycetota bacterium
GTTCTGGAACCTGTGGAACGCGCGGGTATTCGGATCCATCCGCTCCGCCTTCTCCAACCTCACTGCCAGCCGCGGTTTCCTCGCCATGGCGGCGGTGATCCTCATTGGCCAGTACCTGATGGTGCAGTACGGTGGCGAGATGTTCCGGGTGACGCCCCTGTCGGCCGGGGAATGGCTGGCGCTCCTCGCCTTTACGTCTCCAGTCCTCTGGATCGGTGAACTGTGGCGCAAGCACCAGCGACTGAGCTCGTCGCCTGATTATTGGGTGTATTCCTGACAACGGCGGCTGGTCCGAATTTTCATCGGCAAAAAACTTGACTTCCCGGCGGCGGGCACTATACTCTCTCTTTCCCCGCTGGGGTAGCTCAGTTGGTAGAGCACGGCCCTGAAAAGGCCGGTGTCGGCAGTTCGACTCTGCCCCCCAGCACCAAATCAACCAAGCCTTCCCCGACCGGGGAAGGCTTTTTCATAAGGGATGGACCATGGTGCAGCAGCCCTTCGCGGCGGCCATGGAACGGCTAATCCGCCGTCCGGACCGGGCCGCCGGCTTCATCGCCGCCCTGTCGGGCGGTATGGATTCGGTTGTGCTGCTGCATCTCCTAGCCGCCTGGCGCCACCGCGTATCCCCATCTCCGCCGCTCCTTGCCGCCCATCTCAACCACGGACTGCGCGGGCGGGAGGCGGAGGGCGACCTGGTGTTTTGCCGCGAATATGCCCGTTCACTGGGGGTGGAGGTAGCCGAGGAAACCGTCGATACCGCCCGCTTCGCGGCCGAGGAACGGCTTGGTCTGGAAGAAGCCGGGCGCGTCCTCCGATACCGGTTTTTCCACCGGGTGGCCACGGAAACCGGAAGCCTGGTGATAACCGGCCACCATGCCGACGACCAGGCGGAGACCATTCTCCTCCACCTCCGCCGGGGGGCGCACCGACGCGGTTTGTCGGGCATGGCCGAACTGGCGCCGGTAACGGTGCCGCCCGGCTTGCGGCTATGGGTCGGCCGGCCGCTCCTGACCTTGGGCCGGGAACAACTTCAGGCCTATGCCGTCGCGGCTGGCCTCGCCTGGCGGGAGGATGCCAGCAACCGCGACCACCGCTTTGCCCGCAACCGCATCCGCCACCGCATCCTGCCCACACTGGAGGCGCTTGTGCCAGGCTTCCGCGATCGGCTGCTGGCGCGGGCCGAGGCGCTGGGTCGTGAGGAAGCCTATTTGGTGGATCGCGGCCGGCACCTGGCGGCAGCGCTGGTCTGGCCGGAACACGGCGGCCGGTTCCTGTCTCTCACTCCCGACGCCATGGACGACCCGGAGGTGTTTGCCTACGTCCTCCGCCAGGTGGTGGAAGAAGAATTGGGAAGCCGCCTCCCGTATGGTGCCGTGCTTTCCCGCCTGGCCGAATTGGCGACAGCCGGTTGCCTGGGCGAAACCGTCTCCCTGCCGTCCCGGCTCCGAGTACGGAAAGAACGGGACGGGTTGTTTTTCTTTTATGACGAAAGGCTGGCCGCAGCCAACCATCCGTCGGATACCCTTCTGCCCGACCCACCCTTCCGGGTGCTGGTGGAAGGTCTGGAGGTGACGGCAGAATGGTTACCCACGGGCGGCAGGCCGCCGGCGGCGGATCAGGCGGACCCGGAAGTGGAGTGGCTGGAGCCTACCGCGATCCGCTGGCCCCTCCGTCTTCGGCCGCCACGACCCGGCGAACGCTTTCGGCCGCTCAATGCCCCCGGCAGCCGAAAAATTCAAGACATCCTGGTGGATGTGAAATCGCCGCGGCGGGCACGGCGGCTGGCCCGGGTCCTGGCCGACCACGCCGGCGCCCTGTGGATCTGGCCGTATCGGCTCGGCCACCGCGCCCGGCTCAAGGGGCCGTCCAACCGCGCCTTGAGGGTTCGGATCCGTGAAGTCCGTTCATCCGGAATGTAGGAAATGGGACAAGGGGCACTTCCCGCATGCCGACAAGTATTCATGTGGCTAGGCGGGACAGGACCGGGAGGACCGGGTAAAAGCTGTTGACTTGTGTCCGATTTTGGTTTACCACAGAGAAACGGGGACGGTAGGCCGCAGGAGGAGTCGCTGTGTCAAGCAATGCAAATCCGGAGCGCTCGGAGTACCGATCTGAGGCGCCACAGCCTTCCCGCAACCGCCGCACCTCAGCAACTTCCCTTTTGCACGGGACGGCCAAAGCGGATGACTGCCCGGAACCGGCCGCATTCCCCGGACCCTGTCCGGAAGGCACCGACTTCCCCGCCAGCGCCCGATCCACCATTTTCCGAAAAACCGCATTTCCGGGGGCGAGCCAGGCGGACTGGAACAACTGGCACTGGCAACTCCAGCAGACCCTGCGGACGGTGGAGGCGATCGATCGCCTGTTTCCGCTCAAGCCGGAGGAACGCGCTGCCATGGTAGAGGGCGGCGGCCTGCCGACTGCCATCACGCCTTATTATGCTTCTCTCATTGACGCGGGCAATCCGGCCGATCCGCTCCGCCGCAGCATGATCCCCACCCTGGCGGAACTGCGGGCAGCACCGGAAGAGAAGGTGGATCCCCTGGCGGAGGATTCCCAAAGCCCCCTGCCCGGTCTGGTCCACCGTTACCCCGATCGGGTCCTGTTTTTGGCGACAGAATATTGTTCCGCCTACTGCCGCTACTGCACCCGATCGCGCCTCGTTGGCCAGGTCCAGCGGCAACGTTACTGCTGCGCCCACTGGCAAAAAGCCCTGGCATACATTCGGGAAACCCCGACCATTCGTGACGTCGTGGTTTCTGGCGGCGACCCTCTCACCATGCCGGACGAACCTCTGGAATGGCTGCTGACCAGCCTCCGGGCAATCCGGCATGTCGAGGTTATCCGCATCGGCACCAAGACGCCAGCGGTGCTACCCATGCGCGTCACCGCCAACCTGGTGAAGATTTTGCGCCGCTGCCATCCGCTTTGGATGAGCGTCCACTTTACCCATCCGGATGAACTTACCCCCGAGGCGGCGGAAGCCTGCGCCCGGCTTGCCGACGCCGGCTGTCCCCTCGGCAGCCAGACCGTGCTGCTGCGGGACATCAACGACGATGTGGCCGTCATGCGCCGGCTGATGACCGGGCTCATGAAGATCCGGGTCCGGCCGTACTATCTCTACC
>JAJBSZ010000376.1 GCA_020861125.1 Planctomycetota bacterium
CGGAAAAGAGCGGGAAAGGCCCGCGGAATCGTTACTGGAAAATTTCGTAAAACACCCCGTCGCCTCCGTCCAGGATGACGTTGCCGCCGAGGGCCAGCCCCCGCGCCAGGTCGCGCCGCCCGTTGGCCAGGCCGAAATACTCGTCCGACAGATACCGGATCCGGACGGTGGGGCCGCCGCGGTACGTCTCGGCCTGCCAGCGGTCGCCCTGCTGCACGAAGCCGACCGGCGTATAGACGGTGGTGAAAGAGCGTTCGAAGCGGGCGCCGCCGAAGGGGGAGACCGACCCGCCGGCGAAGGCGGCCATGGGGCGCTCGGACTGCAGGGTCTGCGCCTTGAACATCTTTTCCAGATCCTCGCATTCGGTTTCGCACATGGGGCGGCCGGGCAGGTCGGGGGTAACGTAGTTGTCGAGGTTGTACAGGTAGCGGGCGAAAAGGGGGCCGACACCGTATTTGCCCCGCGCCAGCGCCAGGCCGCCACGGGTATCACCGTCTTCCACCACCATGACCTGCGGTGCCGGCGCGCCACCGGCGGCGAATTCGTCTTCGGAGGGCACGAACATGGCGAGCTGCGTTCCCGGCTCGACGGCGATGTCCCGCTCGGGGAAGAAAAGGCGGAACCGCCGCGACGCCGTGTCCGGCACCGACAACAGGGCCGAACCGCGCCGGAGGTGCAACCCGGCCGGCGTGGCTTCCACCAGGGCGTCGGAACTCATGGTGAGCATGGTATTGTCGGAAAAGCCGAGGGAACCATCGGACCCGCGTGCCACGCGGAACAGCATGCCGGGCATCAGGGCGGTGATGGTGTCGGCGTCCATGGCCTGCCAGCCGGCGCCGGCATCGGCTTCGATGTTTTTCAACCCGACCACGGAGCGGGGCAGCGGCGCGTCGGCAAAGGCGTCGGCGATGCGGTATTCAAAGGCCGCCGGCATAACGGCGTGGTCCTGGGAGATGGATTCGGCGGCGACGGGGACGAATTGCGGCTGGTGTGAAATTCCCGCAATATCCAGCACATTCAAGGAAGCGGGAGGAGACGAATCGGGCGTCATGGGCGCCGACCAGAGGACAAACACGGCCATGGCGGCGGCGGACATGCTGGTCATTGCAACCATGAAAAGGGTACGGCGGCGGTTGCGGCGGCGCACGCCGGTGTTGGTACGCTGGCGTTCCTTGAGATTGGCCAGCAGCCGGGTTTCAAATTCCTGGCGCGGTTTCACCGGCTGGAAAGAGGAGGCGAGGATGGCCTGAATCACCGGTTCGGTGACGTCGGGGGCTTCCGGATTGGCGGTGCTGAGGGCCTGTTTTTGCTTGAGCGATTGCAGCAGGGTCGCCTTGAAGTCGGGGGAAGGGTCGCAGGGAACGTAGGCATGGGCCAGTAACCGGCTCCAACCGGCATCCCGTCGGGCAGCGTCCGCCGCCTCCGCCCGATCCCGGTTTTCGGCTACTTTCCGTTTGAGGTCAACCAGTAACGTGGACTTAAACACCTGGTCGGCTTCGACCGCGCCGTGGCAATGGGTCAGCAACCGGCACCACTGGCTGTCCCATTTCTCGGACTGCTCGTTCATCGACTTCTCTCCTGAGGCCACGCCCTTCCGGAACCGCTCGCCAAGCCGGAAAAACGGACCAAGTTCCCTGCGCAACGCTACTGCCGGGCCTCCCTGGTGGCCGGGCCCGATGTCCATAGAGAAAACCCGCAGATAAACGGAAAATCATCGCCGCCCGCCTGAAAGTCCGCCGTATCCCTCTCGATCCGGTAGAATTGGGCGCTGTCGGCAGTGGTCGGTTTCCGCCTATCGGGTTTTCCTTCATACTTTGGTGACGACATGAACGTTCCCATCATGCGCGTCGGTCAGAACGGTAACGGCTCTCCGGTGTTCCGGTGCGAACTAGAGTCCCAGTTCGGCGGCCGGTACCGCAGCCATGGATTTGAAAGTTTCACGGAAGGCATTGCGAGCGCGGGTCAACTGGCTCTCCACCGCCTTTTCCGTCTTATGGACGGCCTTGGATATATCTCTGACCGACAGGTTGGCGATATATTTCATTTCCAGCAGTTTGGAATATTCCTGGGGAATGGAGCCCATGATGGCCCCGACCAGCGTCCGCAGGTATTCGCTTTCCAGCGCCGCATCCGGCAGGTTGTTTTTGTCCATGTCGGCAAACAGGCTTTCCAGCTCGCCCTCAACCATGCTCCAGGATTTTTCGTACTCGTGGGGTCGGTTCATGATCGCGTTGGTGGAGCGGATCCGGTTCCGGGAAAGGGTGATGAGCCACGATTCCACCGAACCCCGGGCGGGGTTGTATTGGCCGGCTTTTTCCACCGCTTCCATGAACGTATCGTGAATCACTTCTTCGGAGTGGTGATGATCCCGCCCCACCCGGTAGAACACGAACCGGTAGAGTCGGGAAAAATAGGTTTCATAAAATTCTTCCAGCGCTTTTTCATCGCCGTTATTAATGCGAGAAAGAAGAGCGGCTCCGTCGATCCGCTCCCGTTTGGCCGGCATTTCCGGCAGTACCTCGATTTCGTCATCGCGTTCTATGGATTTTTGCATGCTCTTCCCACCATCGAGCTGTCGCGTCGTACCGCTTGCCAAGACGCGGTTTACAGTAAAGGTCCACCTCACCGCAGCGGAGTCCAGTATACGGAACGTACCGGTCGCATGCACGTTGTTTCCCGTTATTCCACCTCGCCGCGACGGTCCCGCTGCACGACCGCCACGGAACTACAAGTTTGTACTATCCACCGGACGGGTTTTTCCTTCGCCCAAAAAAACGGGCAGCCGTCTCTGTCGGGTGTTACCAGAGGAAACGGTCGTCTGCTTGACAGATTGTTGGGCGTTTCGTAACATATTATAAAATGAACGGTTACCCCCTACTGGTTTCCTTCCCGGGGCGATGGTGGCGGTGGCCGGGATACGGCAGAATCGGACGGCAATGGACAGACAAACCTGGGTGGATGGATTCAATTTCTTCTATCACTGGGAATCCACCCGCGGGTTCTTCCGGCCGGATTCCGGTATGGACATCGTTCGCGCCATCAACCGGTCGTTGGCGGGTCTGGCCCGTGTGGTCGGCTCCCGGGGGCGCCGGGCGGGGCTCTA
>JAJBSZ010000237.1 GCA_020861125.1 Planctomycetota bacterium
CCGGAAAACCGGCCGCCCGACCGCCGGCTGCGCCGGCTCATTACCCCCCTCCCGGACCCGGACGACGACTGATCACGACCCTTTTCGCCGCTGACGGCGCAGGCCGTCCCAGTATTCCATCCGCCGGGCGATATCCTTTTCAAACCCGAGACCGCCGGGCTGGTAGTACTGGGTGCCCTGGAGGGATTCGGGCAGGAAGTCCTGGCCGGAAAATCCGTCCGGCGCGTCGTGGTCGTATTGGTAGCCCTTGCCGTAGCCGAGGTCCCGCATGAGTTTGGTCGGGGCGTTGCGGATGTGGGCCGGCACCGGTTCGTTGCGGGTTTCGGCGACATCGGAGCGGGCGGCATTATACGCCTGGTACACGCGGTTGGACTTGGGCGCCGTCGCCAGATAGACGACCAGCTGCGCCAGGGCCGTCCCCGCCTCCGGCATGCCGAGAAAATGCACCGCGTCCTTGGCCGCCACCGCCTGGTGCAGGGCGTTCGGGTCGGCGAGACCCACGTCTTCCGACGCAAAGCGGATCAGGCGCCGGGCGATGTAAAGAGGATCGCCCCCGCCCTCCAGCATCCGCGCCAGCCAGTACAGGCCGGCCTGGGGATCGCTGCCGCGCAGGCTTTTGTGCAAGGCCGAGATCAGGTTGTACCATTCCTCACCCTTGTTGTCGAAGGCGACCCGCCGTTGGCTCAGGGCCTCGCGCACGGTATCGACGCCGATAGACTTATTGCCGTCCGGTGCCGCGGCGACGCCGGCGGCGGCGGTCTCCAGAGCGTTCAGGGCGGTCCGGGCGTCGCCGTTGGCATAGTTCACCAGGAGGTCCCGGGCCGCCGGATCGAGGGTGATGCCGGTCTCCCCCAACCCCCGCACCGGGTCCCGGAGGGCCCTCTCCACGATGGCGGCGATATCATCGTCCGTCAGGGCCTGGAGCACATAGGTCCGGCACCGCGACAGCAGGGCGCCGTTCACTTCGAAAGAGGGGTTTTCGGTGGTGGCGCCGATCAGGGTGATGGTCCCCGCTTCCACATGGGGCAGAAACGCGTCCTGCTGGCTGCGGTTGAAGCGGTGGATTTCGTCCACGAACAGGATGGTGCCGATGCCCGAATGGTCGCGCCGGTTCCGCGCCTCCTCGACGATGGCACGCACGTCCTTGACCCCCTGCAAGACGGCGGAAAAGGTGACGAAATGGCGCCGGGTGGTGTTGGCGATCACCTGGGCGAGGGTGGTTTTGCCGCTGCCGGGCGGTCCCCAGAGGATCATGCTGGGAATGACGTCCGATTCAATGGCCCGGCGGATCAGGCGGCCGGGGCCCACCAGGTGATCCTGGCCCTGGAATTCGTCCAGGGTGCGCGGCCGCAGCCGGTCGGCCAGGGGCGCCGAGCGGCCGGCGCCGGCGAAGTCAAGGGGCATGGGCCACGCTCCTGACCGAGTCGCGCTCGCGCTTGCGGATCATCTTTTGACCGCCCGGCCCCCAATAGCGGAAAGCCAGGAGGGTGATGTCGTCCGATTGTTCCAGGCCGCCCATGAATTCCCGGACCGACGCTTCCATGCCGGCGATGAGGGTCTGGCAGCGGTCGGCCCGAGCGTGCTGGCAAAAGGCAGCAAGCGCGCCGGCGTACTCCAACTCCTCACCGCCGGTGTTCCGCGCCTCGCTCACGCCGTCGCTGTAGAGGAGGAGCGTATCCCCCGGCTGCAGGCGCAGCGTGCCGACCGGAAAGTGGATTCCCGCCTTCATGCCGATGAACGTCTCCCGCGGCGCATCCACGAATTCGGCGCAATTCTGCCCGTGGTGGTACCACAGGGGGGCGGGATGGCCGGCGATGGTGTATTCGCAGTTGCCGGTGGGCAAGTCGATAATGAAGGTCACGACGGTGACGTAGAGGCCGGACTGGTTGTCCCGCACCAGGAGGTCGTTCAGCCGCGACATGAGCATGCCGGAATCGTCGGTGGTCCGGGCCAGGGTGCGGAAGGCGGTGCGGCACACCGCCATGTACAGGGCGGCGGGCACCCCCTTCCCCGACACATCACCCACCGTCAGCACCATGCGGTCGGAATCCAGCATGAAAAAGTCGTAGTAGTCGCCCCCCACCTCCCGGGCCGGCGCCAGGAGAGGGTAGAGGTCGAATTCCCGCCACTCGGAATAGGCGGGAAAGGATGCCGGCACCAGGCTGAACTGGATCTGCCGCGCCACCCTGAGCTCGGAATCGATGCGCTGCTGTTCCGGGTTGGACATCCGGTAGTTGAACATGATCTGGTGGGCCCGGGCAAAAAGCCCGTCGGCACCGGCCGCCGCCTCGCCGTCCAGCCGGGACGGCTCGTCCGGCGCAACCGGCCCGCGGCCGAAGGGGGTGGCCATGGCGTCCAGGAACAGGACGATCCCGGCGAGGGCCATGAGGAGCAGGCTCCACAGAAGGACCGGCGGTAACGCGCCCGCCGGCGGCCGCGCTTCCGTCGCCACCAGCGTCCAGCCGGTGCCGAGGATCTCCGATTTCAGGAATTCCCGGCCACCCGGTGCGGTCCCGCCGGCGAGAAAGCGCCGCACCTCCTGCAGGCGATGCCGGTCGGCGGCGGTGACGGAGCGTTCGTCCGGATTGCCGGCGAGGGCGCCGCCGTCCAGCCAGAGGATATCCTGATCCGGGGTGACGCAGACGGCATGGTGGGCCCCGCCGTGCTCCAAGTCGGCCAGGATGGCGCTGAGCCAATCGAGGTCGGCCCGCACCACCACCTCGCCGGCGTCGCCGTCAAGGCATTTCAGGGTGACGGTCAGCAGGCTGGCAAACCGGCCACCGTCGGAGAGCGTCCGGGGCCGGATCAGCGACCAGCGGACGCGCCGGTTCATGTTGATCTCCCGGGCGCTGGCGGCGGTCGCCGGTACCCGGCCGTCCATGGCGGCCCGCAGGTCGTCCTCACGCGCCGGGCCGTTTTTGGACCGGTACGCCACCAGCCGCTCGCCGCCGTCCGCCGGGGCGATGACCACCCCGATGCCCTGCACCGGTTCGGGCGAACCGTCGAGGGCAAACCCCAGCAATTGCGCCAGCACGTCCGGCGTCGGGGTGATGTTGAACAATTCGTACTGCATGGCGATGGTGACGGCCAAGGATTCCT
>JAJBSZ010000326.1 GCA_020861125.1 Planctomycetota bacterium
GGCCAGGGCTGCCGCTACCATGGGCACTGCGGCACCCGTTTCCAGGATGACGGTGGCGCCACCGTCTTCCACAGCGAGCCGGCCGGCATCGCCGTTCCGCAGCACCTCGAACCAGGAAGATGGATCTCCGGCTCCCAAACCGTTCCGGGAAAATACCGGGCTACCAGCCACCGCCTGCACCATGGGGTGGTCCGGGCCTACCGACCAGGTCAAGAGGCTGGCGGGTTCAGCATCGCGGATACGGATGGTTTCCGCAGTGGGAACCACCGTCGTATCCCCGGCGATGACGGCGATGGTCGGGCCGTTGTCAGTGGGCAGGACGCCGAGAATACCGGTCACGGTACCCAGCCGGAAGCTGCGCCAGGCGGTATCCGGCGGCTGTGGGCCGGCGCCAGTGGGCGTGGAGGTGGACAGGATTTCCAGCCAGGCGGCAACGCGCTGGAACTGCGGCAGGAAGGCAGTGGCGTCAGGATACAGGCAGGTAACCGACCAGGTGAGTCCCCCGTCTGGCAGGCGCCACAGCGCGAGGGTGGCGCTGTCCGGCACCAGCCGCCGCAGGCTGAGGTTGGCAAAGGCCAAACAGTCGTCAGGAACGGCCAGTTGGCGGAGAACCCGCCGTGGATCCGTCACCGTGATTTCGGCCAGCGGTTGGGCGCGGTAGGCCGGAACCGGCCGGGAGGCGGGCGCCAGCGGCGGGCCATCGGCAACAATGCCGGGTACCTCTGCCCGAAAGGACACCGTGCCCGCGTCACCGGGAAAAAGAGACAGGTGAATCGCCTCCGGCAGGGTCAGTCCGTACCGGGCCGCTTCTGCCCGGGCGTCGATGCCCGCCAACAGCGAAAGAATACCGGTCAATGGCCGTGGATTCAGCCAGACCTCGATCCCGTGGCCCGGGGTGGCAAGAAAAGCCGTCAGATCCTTCCGCCACCCTTCCTCGCGCCGGGCGGCGGGAGCCGACAGATCCCGCAGTTCCGCAGCGTCGGTGGCAGCGAGCCAGATCCAGTGCCCGTCCACGCCGGCGGGGTGGCGGGCGAACTGGAGAGTGGGGAAGGCCGCGGCAACCGCCTCCTCCAGCCCGTCCAGGTCGGTCGCGTCGGGCAGGGTGCAGCCGGCGATCCAGGAGGGACTCATGATGGAGGTGCCGGACACGGCCAGCCATAGATCACCGGCACCAGCCGCCGCCAGGCGCTGGCACAGGTCAGCCACCTCCCGGACGGCTCGGTGGTGGGAAAGGGAAAGGGCTTTGGCCCAGGTGCTGTCCAGGAGGTCTGTCACCGTCGCCGGCGCCGTGGTCCGAACCACCGCCAGCGGTGGGTTGCGCGGGGAAAAGGGAGCGTCACCGCCACCGGCAACGGTGCCGATAAGGAGGCCCGTGGCCACCAGGAGGACGCGGTGAAAACGGCGTCGTACGGACATCGTCCCTCCTTTTTGCACCGGTAGTCCGACCGCCAGGCTCCGGGTGGGCTACCGGGAATTCCGCATGCGCATGATCATTTGATCCCGTATCCAGGTCCTCGACTCCGAGGTTTCCAGGGCCAGCGAGCGGTTGATGGCGGTCAACGCTTCGTTCAGGCGGTTCTGCCGCTCCAGGGACCGGGCCAGAAGTTCCCAGGCCACCGGATGGATGTTGTCCGTGAGGGCCACCGCGGTGCGGGCCGCGCTTTCGGCGGTGACCGGGTCGCGGTAGCGTTCCGGCAATTCATCCAGGAACAGCCGGGCGACGCCCAGATGCAGATCGAGGGATTGGGGCA
Organism: Planctomycetota bacterium; assembly: GCA_020861125.1. Next base: position 1,752 of record JAJBSZ010000326.1, read on the forward strand.
TGGCCGCCCGGGCCCGTTCCACCGCTTCGCGGCCGCGCGGGCCCTGATTGGCTTCGAAATGGATCAGCGCCTCGTCCAGATAGGGCCGGAACCATTCGGGCGAGAGCCGCTCGGCCCAGTGCATGCAATCCACCGCCTCGTCGTGCGCCCCCCGGCTGGCGTGGATGCGACCCAGGCGGAGGAAATGGTTGGCGCTCTGCAAATTATACGGAGAAATGGCGGCGGCGCCGCGAAGGAGCGACGCTGCGATCTCCAGGTTTTCCTCGTTCTGGATCAGGGGGTCGATCTTTTCCAGGAGCAGCGCGACCTGTCCGCCGCCCGCCAGTTCATCGCCGAAGCGTTCGTAAAGACGCTGGGTGGTCCCGTCCTCGTGCATGATCTCCAGCAACCGGGCCGCCTCCTCGATGGAGCCCATGCGCAGGTGGACGAAGACGGATTCGAAACGGGCGAGATCGCCGTAATCGGTGACCGTGCTGCTGTAGGCCACCGCCGAGGCGCGGTTGAGGCGATCGAGAGCCTGGTTGTTGGCCTCCTGACCCGGATGGAAGGTGAGGGCCAAACCCATGAGGAAATCTATTTCGCCGGGGTTCGCCCGCCCCGCCGCGCCCAGCCGTTTGTTCAGCTCGGCGCAGTTTCGCTCGATCCCGGCCACGTTGCGCTCGCTTCGCGGCAGGACCGGCCAAAGCATCCGGGCGTAGCCCCGCAGGGCGCGGAGGTGGTTCTGCGGATCGGTGGGTTCCAGCAGGACGTTTTCGAATAGCCCGAGGGCCACCGCCGATTCCCGGCCGCGGGCGGCGAGGTTGTTCGCCTGTTCGATCAAACTGGCGGCGCCGCTGCGGCTGAGTCCCCGCAGGTCGATGGCCAGATCCATGAACTCAAGGGAGCCGTCCACCACCGTCAGGGTCAGGCGGCCGGCGTCGGGATTGACGGTGGGGGTGTCGTAGCAATCCAGCACCAGCTTGCCGTCGAAGGAAGCGCGGATGCGGTTGTCGGATCGCTCCAGAACCAGTTCGGCCGTGGTGTCGGGCGTGAGCGAAAACACGGTGTTTTCCCCCAGAGGAGCGCCCGCCCGGAACAACACCGCCCCCGGCCGGGTGGGCGAGCCGAACCGGGCGGTGGTGGTGCCGGCGTCGGGGCGGTAGTTCCGGTCGACGTCGAGGGCGAGCAGCAGGTCGCCGACGTTTTCCGACGGCGTCCGCATCCGGATCACGATGCGGACGTCCCGGGGAAAGGGAAAAGGCAGCCCGAGGTCCACCGAGCCGCCGAGGGGAGAATCGCTGTCGGGATCCGGCCCAACGGGATCGGTAAGCGCCAGGCGGGGCGGATCGGCCAGCATCTTGACC
>JAJBSZ010000324.1 GCA_020861125.1 Planctomycetota bacterium
ACCACAGGCTGAACACCTCGGTAAAATACTTCTGTTCCTCGCCCCGGAACATACTGAGGTTCTGCGTTCGGGCTGTGGTGAATAACGCCTTGAAGTGGCGGATGAACTCGCGGTAGTTCCGTCGGCGCACCAGTTTTTCCAGATCACCCAGGGGCAACCGTTCATTGTAGGGCGCCCGAAAGTTGGACAGCCGCGCGTACAGATCCGCCGAGTTTGCCATGGTTGTCCTCTAATACCGTGCGGCGCCGCCGCTACTCTTCTTCCGGCTCGACCGCTTCCGGCTCCTCGTCCGTGGAACCCGACCGGCGACCGATGCCAAAGGCTCTGCCAATACCCTTGACCACATTGCCGGGGGCGTTGACGATGGTTTCGGGCGATCGGACCGCTTCGCCCGGGGCCGAGAGGAGGGCGCCGGCGGCGTTGAGTAAGGCGCCCGGCGCGTCCTTGCCCAAATCCACCACCCCGCCGATTATCTGCCCCGGAGCGGCTTTGAAGACGTCCGCCATGAGCTGGGCCGCCACCCCGCCGATGCCGGAGATATCGGGGCGGTCGAACGGTCCCTGCACCCGCAGCCGGTAATGGTCCCGGGCGGCGTTCCCGTTCAGCGCCTGCATGAAACGGTTGCTTTCCTCGGCATTGCCCCGCAGGTTCGGAATGAGGTTGGGAATGGTGAGGCCAACGATATTCTCGAGCTTGCCCACCACCGCCACGTTCATGTCCATCGTCCGGTCGGCGTAGACCTCGCCCCAGGCCCGGAAATCGCCGGTGTTGTCGCCGATGACATGGACCGCGCCTTCCCGGGGGATGGTGAGGACACCGCTGCCATCGGCCAGCACCGATCCCGTCACCGACTGAAACGTGATCCGGCGCGAGTCATCCTCTTTGACGTCCATTTTCATGAGGGCCCGGGCCTTGTCCAGTTCGCTGTTCAGGACCGGACCGGTGTACATGACGACGGGCCCGGTAGCGAAGGTGAAATTGTTGAGCCGGAGAGTTCGGAGGATCTCGTCCTCGGTCAGCCCGGAAAAGGAGACCTCCGCCGCCCCTTCCTGCGCCGGAAGATTCAATACCCCCGACTCGAAATACGCGAATTGTTCGATCTCACTGTTGATCTCCGCCAGCGGAAGATTCCGGACGGCAAGGCGGAGCGAGGAGGTCGGCAAGGGCGGGTTGATATCCACGATCCCCGCCGCCTGAACCCCGCCAGGCGCATCGCCGCCGATAGTCAGTTGCGCCGACGGCAGGGACAACACGCCGTCCAGCAATTCGAAAGCGGCCGAGAGTTCCTGGATCGGCTTGTCCTGGAAATAGGCGCCGGTGAGCGAGGTGCGGCCGCCAGTCACATTCACCATTTTGGCGATCCGGAACAGCGGATCGCCAGCATAGGCGGCGGCCTGCTCCGGCACCAGGGAAAGGGTGGCGTCGAGGCTGGCGGTACCGTTCGGGATGCCGAACAGCACCCCCGGCAGGGGCTGGAGCCGCAGTTCGCGGATGGCGGCCGTGCCTTCGGTGATACGGATGGCATCCGGGGAACCGCCGGCTTTGAGCGAGCCGTCCACCCGGCCGGTCAACCCCAAACTTCCCGGCACCACCCCGGGGAAAACCAGGGCCAGACGGGAGAGATCCGCCATGACGAAGCGAAGGTCGACGCTGGTATCGCCAAGGCCGTTCGGGGCATCGTCCGCATCGGTGCGCAACCCAATGACAGCGGTGCCGTCGGCCTGCAGCATGGCTGAATCCGACCGGAGGAACAGCTTGGACAACCGGACGCGGCTGTCGCGGTGGGAAAAATCCCCCTCCAGAGCCGCGCTGAGCTTGCCCGCCTCGGCGAGATAGGGGACGTTGGCGACACTGAGAGCGGCGCCCTGCCACACCCCGCCCACGTTGATGGCCAGGCCGGAGGTGCCGTCCGCCTGTTCCTTCAGCTGCAGCCAGGCGCTGTAGACGCCTTCGGCCTGGGTCTGGTTCAGAACGGCGGTGACATCCCGGAGCTGCGGAATGATACCGACAACCCCCAACAGGAGCTGCCGGGTCAGCGCGGCCGCCCCGTTGACCCGGATGTCCAGAAGGCCTTTGGAACCCTCACGGCTCAGCAGCAGGTTGGATTGCTGGGCCGCGAGACTCGCCACCGCCTCTCCCGATTCGGTGGTGACATTGCCGTCCAGCCGGCGAATGCTGACGGCGAGGGACTTTTCCTCCGTGTTCAGGGAGGCGGCGAGGTCATGCACCATGGCGAAGGGGTTGATCTCACCGGTAGCGAGGCGAAGCCGGCCCTGGGCCTGGCCTTTGCTGTCCAGTTGCCGGCCGTTCCAGGCCAGGGACCCGCTGGTGGCCGCGTCCGCCAGAAGGGAGGGCGGCAGCCCGAGATAGTTCAGCAGGGGGGCGAGGCCGGCAGGGGCGACCCGAGCCGCATACTCCACGACCAGCGCACCGGCGTCCAGATCGAGACGGCCGCGGGAGTCGGCGGCGAGGATGTTGCTGCGCAGCTGGGCGGAACGCAGCGTGATGACCTGCTCCTTCTCCGTCCCGACATAGCCGTCCACCGCCACGCTGGCGCGGATATTGCCGAAGTTGCCGTCCTCCCGTTCCCCAGCGTTCATCCGGTAAAATACCAGATCGTTCACGCCGATTTCCACGGCCGGCAGGGCAAAATCACCCTGGAACCCAGCAGGCAATTCCACGCCCTGTTGGTCGTCGCCCGCCTGCGCCCGCAGCAGCCCGGCGATGAAACCCGCCGCCTGCTCCCCGTTTTTCCCGAGCGCGAAGCTGGTTCCGTTGATGTCGGCCACGGTCGGGCCCAGCCGAAGGGTGCGGGTGGCCAGATCCACGCTCCCGGAGGTTTTGACGATCCCGCCGCCGAAACGGCCGGCCGCCGAATTGCCGTCGCTGTCCGCATAGCGAACGGTGGCGCCGTCGGAGTTCACTTCCAGAGCGGCAATGGTGGCGGTACGAGGATTCTGCAGATCCATGGCGGCACGAAGCCCCAGGGAGACCTTCGGCGTTTCCGCCTCGGCCTGGAAGGTCACGGGATGGGGACCGACGGTGGCGACACCGTCAGTGATTTCGGCCCGGACCTGGGTCTCCACCGCCC
>JAJBSZ010000019.1 GCA_020861125.1 Planctomycetota bacterium
GACCGGGCCTCGCTGGAACTCGATGCCATCAACCGCAAATTGGCGGTGTACGAATCGGAAATTACGCGGCTGCGCAACCTGGCCGCCTCCACAGGCCATCGGGACATGTCGGACAAGGTGGCGCAGCAACTTTCCGCCCTGGCGGAACAGTTCGGCGGAGCGGTGATCGGCAACCGGGTGGAACTGCCGGGTGATTTCTTCTTCGATTCGGGCAAATACGACCTGAACCCCAACGCCCGATCCGCCATCCGCCGTATGTCGGAAATTCTGGCCGGCGAAAACCTGTTCCTGATGGTGGTGGGCTATACCGATAACGATCCGGTGCGCAACCCCGCCCTGCGATCCAAAGGCATCAACGATAACCTGCACCTTTCCCTGCTGCGGGCTAAATCGGTTGTCGATGATTTGCGGAAATCCGGATATCCCCCGATGCTGATGTACCCCACCGGCTGGGGTGAAATGCGGCCCCTCGTGCCCAACACCGACGCCGCATCGAAAAAGCTTAACCGCCGCGTTGATATCTTGATCGACCCCGCCGCCTCCAACATCTTCGGCATGTCGACCATCACCGGCATCGAGCCCGTCCCCATCGCCATGCGCTGACCTTCCGCGGATCTCCCGCGCGGTCGGAACCACGGCCGCTTCGACCGAGCCTGGCCTCCGGGTCAGGCTTTCGTCGATTGCCGACCTCCCCGCGCACCGGGTTAAGAGTCCGCTGTGGGATGGACGGCGGGACGGAAAACGTTATTCCGGCATTTTGTTGTTGACATAATGGTGAAGGGTCGCTATTTTTTCTACTTTGTCCCTTACCGGCAGGGCTGGCAAGGGGTGTTTCATGTGAGCAGCCACCGGCCGGGTACCCAACCCGTACGGGGCGCGCAATTTTCTTTGAGGGAACGCCATGACGGCAATGAAAAAGACTACCATTCGTAAACCCGGCGAACACACCGCCCAGTGGGTGGTGGTGGACGCTACCGAACAGGTTGTGGGTCGGCTGGCTTCCCGGATCGCCATGCGGCTGATGGGCAAGCACAAGCCGGACTATACCCCTTCCTTTGATTGTGGCGACGGCGTCGTTGTCATCAATTGCGAGAAAGTGGTTTTCACCGGCGCCAAATGGGACAAGAAGATCTACCGCCGGCACTCCGGCTACATTGGCGGCCTCAAGGAAATTTCCGCCCGCAAGGTTTTGTCCAGCCATCCGGATCGGATCCTCTATATGGCGGTGAAGCGCATGTTGCCCAAGGGCAAGCTGGGCGAGAAAATGATAAAAAAGCTGAAAATTTACGCGGGACCGGCCCATCCGCACGCGGCGCAGAATCCGGCAAAGCTGGAACTGGCCGGACTGACCCGATAGGCCCACTCCCCTGCCCTTTTTTGCGGCACGGGTGTAAACGGGCGGATTTTTGACGACACCAGAGGCAATTGGAGAGACTGAAGTGGCTGACAAGCACGGATACGAATGGGGTACGGGACGGCGCAAGTGCTCGGTGGCGCGGGTCCGGATTAAAAAAGGCAGCGGCAAGATCACCGTCAACGGCCGGGATTATATGGAATACTTCCCGAATATCCGGCTGCGGAATCTGGTGGAAGGCCCGCTGAAGCAGGTTAAACTCGATTCCGAGTACGACGTGTTTGCCAGCATCCGTGGCGGCGGCATGACCGGTCAGGCCGGTGCGTTGATGATGGGTCTCGGCCGAGCCCTGGTGAAGCTGTCCGAAGAATTGAAGCCGCAGTTGTCGGCGGAAGGGTACCTCAGCCGTGACAGCCGTATGGTGGAGCGCAAGAAGCCCGGCAAGCCCGGCGCCCGCCGCAGCTTCCAGTTCAGCAAGCGTTAATGCCCTGCCCTATGAAGAAACCTCAGGGTACATAAGAACTGTTGTATGGTGCACGAACAATGCCGGCGTAGCTCAGCGGTCTAGAGCGATGGATTCATAACCCATAGGTCGGTGGTTCAATTCCACCCGCCGGTACCATTTTGCGTCATCGGAACCCCTTGCTATGCAAGGGGTTCCTTCTTTGTCCATATACCTGTTTTGGGTGGATATAGCAGATTTATACAGAGGTTCCGGGTTCCCACCCGGCGTCTCGTTAACCTGTTCTGGTTGCGATTGTTGCGCGATCATTTGCCCCACCGCTTCGGCGACGCGGGTCAGCCGGTGATCCGCCGCCCTGCCATAAATATTCATGGTCAGGTGCGGTGTCGAATGCCGCGAAAGCTCCTGCGCCGTCTTGACATCGGCACCGGCGGCGATGACGAGGTTGACGTAGGCGGTGCGGCAGGCGTGGAAGTCCAGCTTGCCCGCTTTTGTGGTGACGGGTATGCCCGCGACTTTCAAGTCATCCTGAATGGCCCTGGCCGGTTGCGAGGGAATGTACAGGAGCGGACTTGCAGGTATTCCCTTGTTGTCCTTCAGCCCGGCCTTACGGCGCATTGCCAAATACCGCTTTTTGGCTTCGCCAGATGTGCCAAAATCGACAAGACGTTCAAGCAGATCGCGGGTGATTGGCTGGAAACGGGGTTTCCGGCCCTTATCTTCCTCGGCGCTGAGACGCAGGCCGCAGTCCTGGTGGTCGATATGGTCGAGGGTCAGGCTCCGCAACTCGCCCGCCCTGAATCCGGTGGCGAACGCGGTTTCGTACATCAGCCGCCGATGTGGGGGGCAGGTCTCAAGCAATTTGAGGATTTCATCCAGCGTCATGGCCCGGCGCGGGTATTTCGGAGAGGTGTCGAACTTCGCCATTCCGTCGAATGGGTTTTCTGTCAAGTACTTGCGTTGTTGGCACCAGTGGCAAAAGGCATTGATTCCTTCCTTGTAGGCGCCAAGCGTCTTGCCGGATTTTTTATTGTCGCCAGCGGCCAGGGTACGGATGGCCTTTTCGGCATCGGGTAATCTGTCGTAGAGGTCGGTAAGCGTTTTCAGTTTGAGCTTGTCCTTCCACCATGCCAGATAGTACCGACGCTTCTCCGAGTTTTCTCCCGACCATGGCCGACCGCCTCGGCCTCCCTGCGTATCGCCCCAATCGAAGTATTCCTGGAAGATATCCTCAATGGGCCGCTTGTTGGCTGTGTCGCTCAGGGTTGGCA
>JAJBSZ010000427.1 GCA_020861125.1 Planctomycetota bacterium
ATCATCGGCAGCGGCCGCCTGCGGGAGACGCCGGTGTTCGACGCCTCCGATCTGGCCTTGTTCAACGCCCGGTCCGGCGCCCGGTCCCGGCTGGACCGGACGCTCATCGCCAACTCCTTCGGCGGCGCCATCGCCGGCCTAACCGGCAGCAGCACCTGCACCGTATACATCGAGTCCGTCACCGGCATCGCCGCCGGCGGTCGGACCGGGTTGTCTTCGCTGGTGGTGAGTCTGCTGTTTTTCGCCTGTTTGCCGCTGATCGGGTTTTTTAGCGTGATTCCGGTGGAGGCGGTGGCGCCGGCTCTGGTCGTGGCCGGGCTGTATCCCTTTTCCCTCGTCGCCCGGATAGAGTGGGACCGCATCGAGCATGCCATCCCCTGCGGCCTCACCATTCTCGTTATTCCCGTCACCTACAGCATCATGAACGGCATAACGGTCGGCCTCCTCAGTCATATCGTCATGCACCTCGCCCTCGGCAAGGCGCGGAGCCTGAATCCGGTACTGGTGGTGATCGCCGTGGCGCTGCTGGCTGTGAACGGCATCCATCACCTCCTCGGCTTATGACCGCCGGGTGAGAACAAGCAAGGGCCGCACCGGACGACGGCCGGGGGCGTCCGCGGCCACGGTGGGAATTGTTATGAGGATACCGCCTTTTTCCATATTCAGCCGCATGCTTCTGGCGACGCTGCTGCCGCTGGTGTTCATCTTTTTCATCGTGGTCCTGACCATCCACAAGGTGATCTACAAGAACCACGTCGACTTCGCCCGGGAGCGCACCACCCTGGTCTCCAACCAGGCGGTGGCACAGGTCCAGACCTTCTTCGACCGGGTGTCGGACCTGCTGCTCCTCACGAGCGACACGATGGAACTGGTCCTGACCGAGGCCGCCGCGGCCCGTCCTCTGGCGGACGGCTTGTTGCGGGACCTGGTAGAAAGCCAGGAGGCGGTGCACTGCGCCTGGATGACATTCCAGCCGGACGTATTCGTCCGGGGCCAGTACGTCGGCGCCGCCTACGTGCTGCGGGACGGCCGGCCCGTGGATGTCCGGCGGCCGACCGATCACACCGAGGACCAGCCTGATTGGTACACCGGGCCGTTCCTGTCGGAACAGCCGCTGTTCATCAGCTCCACCTACCACGACTACGGCATCGGCCAGGGGAAACAGCACATCGGTATTTTCGGCTGTCCCGTGCGGCGGGACGGCCAGACGGTGGGAGTGGTGGGAATCGACATCCTCTACAGCCGCGCCCTGTCCGTTCTCGATGCCTGGGATATGGAAAAGGGCCAGCGATTCCTTCTCCTCACGGCGGACGGCCGGGTCCTCCTCAGTAACGACGCGGCGCTTCTGGAGACGCGGCTGTGGGACGGCCCCATCGCCGTGGCCACCCGGAAGCGGCTGCAACGGGCCATGGAAAACCGCAGTCCGGAAATGTTCGGCGCCGTGTCGCCTTTCAACGGCGAGGATTCCCTCCTCTACCTGGCGCCGGTGACCGGTCGTCACACCGACCAGAACCTGTTTCTCCTGACCGATGTGCCGGCGGCGGTGTTTTATGGCGAGGCCGACGCCGCCACCCGGGTGGTGATCTCCACCAGCGTGCTGGGGCTCCTGTTGTTGGCGGGATGCGTCTTCTTCGCCACCCGAAACATCGTCAAACCTATCCGTCGGCTGACCCGGGTGGCGGACAGCATCGCCCACGGCCACCTGGACGCGGTGCGCCGGGAAATGGGCGGCAAGCGGGCGCCGCGCCACGAGGTCGACATGCTGGAGAACTCCCTCGGCACCATGCTGGAACAGCTCCTTCAGACCCATGCCCTCCGGTTGCAGGCGATGGAGGCGGATCTGCAGAAGGAGAAGATTGAACAGTCGGCCGAGGCCAAATCCCGCTTTTTCGCCAACATGTCCCATGAGATCCGCACGCCCATGAACGCCATTCTCGGCATGACCGAATTGTTGTTGAACGAACCGTTGCGGGAAAAAGAGGCCAAATACGTCCGGGACATCAAGACCGCGTCGAAATCCCTCCTCAATATCGTCAACGACATCCTGGACCTCTCCAAGCTGGAATCGGGCAAGCTCCGGCTGGCCAATATCCACTACGACCTCTGGAACATGCTGGACAACGTGTATTCCCTGTGCCTGTTTCTGGCTCAGGAAAAGAAGCTGCAGTTCCACTACGAGACCAAAGGGAACATTCCGCGCTACATGTACGGCGACGACATCCGCCTGCGGCAGGTGCTTCTGAACATCCTCGGCAACGCCATCAAGTTCACCCGCGAGGGTCAGGTGCGCCTCGAGGTGGTGGACGAGGGCGACCGGCTCCGTTTCGACATCTCCGACACCGGCATCGGCATCCGCGAAGAGGATCAGGCCCATCTGTTCCAGCCGTTCCGTCAGTTCGATTCCGACAGGAACCGCGGACTCAAGGGCACCGGCCTCGGTCTCTCCATCTGCTGCAACCTCCTGGAGCTCATGCACGGCTCCATCGCCGTGGAGAGCGTCTACGGCCAGGGCACCACCTTCCGCGTCTGGCTGCCCAAGACCCTGGGCGACGGGGCCAAAATCGAGACGGGAGAGGACGGGTCGCAGGCGGTGCGCTTCGCCGAGGATTGCCGGGTGCTGGTGGTGGACGACTCCGAGGTGAACCTTCGGGTGGCGGTGGGCATGTTGGGCATCTTGGGTATCAAAGCGGACACCGCCCGCTCCGGCCGGGAGGCCTTGGCCAAGGTGGTGGAGCGGACCTATGACCTGGTGTTCATGGATCACATGATGCCGGAGATGGACGGCATGGAAGCCACCGCGAAGATCCGCGAGCTGGGCGGGCCGTATGGGGATCTGGTCATCATCGCCCTCACCGCCAACGCCGTGATCGGCGCCCGCGAGACCCTGCTCGCCGCCGGGATGAACGATTTCCTCTCCAAGCCCCTGGAAAAAGCCAGGCTCCAGGCGGCTCTGGCAAAATGGCTGCCCCGGCACAAACGGCATCCGGGCCCTTCCGCCCCGCCCCACCCGCAGGACGGCCCGCCGGCGGATCAGCCGGACGGCCAGAAAAACGGCCAGACAAACGGCCAGACAAACAGCCAGCAAGA
>JAJBSZ010000091.1 GCA_020861125.1 Planctomycetota bacterium
GTATCTCGATACGGTGACCGCCGACATGGAGCGCGTCTTTCTCGCCAACACTCCGGAAGGCGTTACCCTGTGCTTCAACGCTCCCCGGGGAGCCGGTACCCAACGCGGCACCATCGCCCAGGCAAACTATTTCTTTGTCACCAACTATCAGGTGACACGGGAGGTGATTGCTGCCGCGCCGCATCTTCGCATGATCCAGCGCACGGGCGTCGGCTACGACAACGTCGACGTCGCCTACGCCCAATCCCTGTCCCTGCCGGTGTCGATTTCCCTGGGCACCAACATGACGTCGGTGGCGGAATTGGTTATCGCCCATATCCTCACCCTCTACCGCAATCTCCAGTACCTGAACCCCATGGCGAAGGAGGGCATCTGGGACTCGTGGAAGTACCGGCACGAGAGTTACGAAATTTATGGCAAAACCGTGGGCGTCGTCGGCTGCGGCGCCATCGGACGCACCGTCATCCGGCGTCTCGCCAGCTTTGAGCCGGAACGGATTCTCTACTACGACGTCGAGCGGCAACCGGCCACGGTGGAGCAGCAATTGGGCATCACCTACTGCAGTCTCGATGACCTGATCGCCCGGGCCGACATCATCACCCTGCACGTCCCGCTGTTCGCCACCACCACGGGCCTGATCAGCCGGGAGCGGATCGCCCGGATGAAACCGAACGCCATCCTCATCAACACCGCCCGCGGCCCGGTGGTGGATCAGCCGGCCCTGGTGGAAGCGGTTCGCGACGGCCGCATAGCCGGCGCCGGGCTGGATACCTTTGATCCGGAGCCGTTCGTCAAGGACTCCGAGGTCCTCCAGCACGGCAATATCATCACAACACCGCACATCGGTGCGGCGACGGTGGACAATTTCGTCCGCGTGATCCGGTTTTGCCTGGAAAACGTGCTCCGCTGCGAACGGGGGGAAAAGCCCCTGCACGTGGTGAACGGGGTGGAGTACGCGAGGAAATAAGTCCGGCCGGGCGCGGCCCCGGACCGTCTTTGTGTGGACCCGCAAGGAGCATACATGTCCGACTTCAATGAGGAATACCGCCGGCGGTTCGATCCGCTATCCACCACCAACATCGCCGACGCCCTGGACGCCCTGGGTCTCAAGGGCGCAACATTTGGCATCCGGCCGCTGTGGGAGGGGGCGGGCAAAGTGCTCGGGCCGGCGGTGACGGTAAAGCTGGTTCCGGCTGGCCTGACCCGGGGGAAAACCCACCTGGGGGTCAGGGCGATCGAGGCCGCCGTCGCCGGCGACGTCATCATCATCGACAACGGCGGCCGGCTCGACACCTCTTGCTGGGGCGGCATCCTCGCCAATGGGGCAAAGATGAAGGGAATTCAGGGCGTGGTGGTGGATGGGGCGATCCGCGACGTGGACGACTGCGTCGATATCGGCTTTGCCGCCTATGCCCGCGGCTCGGTGGTGGCCACCGCCCGCGGCCGGATCCAGGAAGAATCCACCAACGCCATGATCGGTTTCGCCGGCGTCCAGGTGCGGCCTGGTGACATCGTCATGGGCGATCGGAGCGGGGTGGTGGTGATCCCCCGGGAAAAACTGGACGAGGTCCTGGCACGGGCGGAAGAGTTTTTCCAGAAGGAGGAGCGGATGATCGCGGAGATCCGCGGCGGCGCCTCCATGCTCGAGGTGGATGCAAAATACAACTACGAGAAGATGCTGCAACGGTAGGGAAGGGCGGCGGGCGGCAGCCGCCTGCTCACCCGGCGGACACCTGGGCCTGAAGCACGGCGGCTTTGCTCCGGTCCAGGTGCTCCCGCAGAAGGAGGCAGGCGGCATCGGCGTCGCCCTGTTCGATCCGGTGTACCAGCTGGAGGTGATCGCCCGCGACATCCACGGCCGATATCGAATGGGTAAAGGCCTGAATCCAGGTGACATTGATGATCGCCTGGATATCGGCGAAAATCCGGTCGATCATGGAATTGTCGATCTGCCGGAGCAGTTGGTGGTGGAAATCCCGGCCGGAAGCCACGGCGCCGCCGATCTCCTGCTTCTCCGCCTTTTCCTTCTGGTCCCGGGCGGCGGCCACCAGCGCGGTGAGGTCGTACCGGGCGGGATCTTCGGCAATGGTCCGGACGGCGAAGGATTCGATGGCCCAACGGAGATCGTAGACCTCCCGAATTTCTTTTTCCGAAAACATGGTCACCTGAAAGCCGCGCCGGGGGAGAATGGTCACAAAACCCCGGGAGGCCAAATCCAGGATCGCCTCGCGCACCGGGGTGCGGGAAACATTCATCTGCTTGGCGATGCTGGTTTCGGTGTAGATGGTATTCGTATTCATCCGGCCGGTGACGATGGCCTGGCGGATGCGCTCCTCAACCCGCTTGTACAACGCCACCGGATTGGGTATCTCTTCGAACTCTTCCATAACCCGTCGTCATCCTTGTTGAGCACCGGAGCGTACTGTGCGGGCGGTAGTTCTTCACCTCGGTCCCATGAATTATGGTTTCCCGTGCACAGTGCCGAAAAGTTACTCTCGGTCGCACAAAAAACACCATGCATGTAACATGCAAACCATGATACGGTGCCGCCATAGTTCCCGTCAAGCCCAGAGAAAGGAAACCAATGTCCCCCATCGGATGCCGGATTTACACCGCGGTGCCTCGGCCGCCCCGCTCGCTAGTGGAGCGCTTTCGCGATCTGCCCGTAGCAAATATCGACGATTGCGTCAACCGACTTGCCGCCGCCCACAGCGCCATCCGGCCGCTGAACTCGGCCCGGCTGCTCGGCCCCGCCTTCACCATCAAAGTCCCGGAAGGGGATAACCTGATGTTCCACAAGGCGATGGACCTGGCCCAGGAAGGGGATGTGATCGTCATCGACGCCGGCGGCCTTACCACCCGGGCCATTTTCGGCGAATTGATGATCGCCTACTGCATGGCCCGAAAACTGGGCGGCGTCATCGTCGACGGCAGCATCCGGGACCGCGATTCTCTGGCGCGGCTGGATTTTCCCGTCTACGCGCGAGGGGTCTCGCCCAACGGCCCCTATAAAAACGGTCCGGGGGAGATCAACACGCCCATATCCTTCGGCGGCGTCGTGGTGCATCCGGGGGACA
>JAJBSZ010000307.1 GCA_020861125.1 Planctomycetota bacterium
CCGATTACGACGTGATGATCCCGGTGGGCGAAACAACCCGGTTCCTCGGCGACGCCGTGGCCCTGGCCGTGTGCCGCCGCCGGGAAAGCCTGGCAGCCGTCAAGGCCCTGGTCCAGGTCGACTACGAGGTCCTCGAGCCCCTCACCTCGCCGGCCATGGCCTTGGCGCCGGACGCGCCCCGTATCCACGAAAAGGGCAACATCCTCTCCCGCGAACACCTGGTGCGCGGCGACGCCGAGGCGGCTCTCCGTGCCAGCGCCCATGTGGTGACCCGACGCTATTCGGTGCCGTTCACCGAACATGCTTTCATGGAGCCGGAATGCGCCATCGCCATGCCGGAGGGGGAGGACGGCCTGCGTCTCTACACCGGCGGCCAAAGCATCTACGACGAACAGCGGGAGGTAGCGCGGATGCTGGGTATCCCGCCGGAGCAGGTGCATGTGCAGGGCCAACTGGTGGGCGGCGGCTTCGGCGGCAAGGAGGACATGAGCGTCCAGCACCACGCCGCTCTGGCCGCCTGGCTACTGCGGCAGCCGGTCAAGGTGCTGTTCAGCCGCGGGGAGAGCATTCTCGTCCACCCCAAGCGTCACGCCATGGAGATGGAGTTCACCACCGGCTGCGACGAGAACGGCCGCCTCACCGCCCTGAAGGCGACAATCGTCTCCGACACCGGCGCCTATGCCTCCCTGGGCGGTCCGGTGCTGCAGCGGGCCTGCACCCACGCCGCCGGGCCCTACAACTACCATGACATCGACATCCAAGGCACCGCCGTCTACACCAACAACCCGCCAGCCGGCGCATTCCGCGGTTTCGGCGTCAGCCAATCCGCCTTTGCAACCGAAAGCAACCTGAACCTCCTGGCCAGGCGGGTCGGTATCAGCCCCTGGGAAATTCGCTACCGGAACGCCGTCCGGCCCGGTCAGGTACTCCCGAACGGCCAGATCGCCGATCGGAGCACCGCTCTGGTGGAATGCCTGGAGGCGGTGCGGGACGCCTACGAAAACGCTCCGGTGGCGGGCGTCGCCAGTTTCTTCAAGAACAGCGGACTCGGGGTGGGCGTTCCGGACGTCAGCCGCTGCATTGTCTCGGTGGAGGACGGCCGCGTCCATATCCGCACCAGCGCCGCCTGTATCGGCCAGGGCCTGGCCACCGTCACCACCCAGATCGTCTGTGAAACCACCGGCCTGCCGCCGGCGATGATCGTCGCCGAGCCGCCCGACACCCGCCGTACCCCCAACGCCGGCACCACCACCGCCTCGCGTCAAACGGTGTTCACCGGCGAAGCCACGCGCCGCGCTGCCGCCGGGCTGCGGGCGGCGCTGGACGCGGGGGGTAGCCTGGCCGATCTCGAGGGCGAGGAATTCTACGGCGAGTATTTCCCGGAGACGGACCGGATGGGTAGCGACAAGCCGAATCCGGTCAGCCACGTCGCCTACGGCTACGCCGCCGTGGTGGCGGTGCTGCGGGAAGACGGCGGGCTGGAGCGGATCGTCGCAGCCTACGACCTGGGCCGGGTGATCAACCCCAAGGCCGCCGCCGGGCAGATCGAGGGCGGCATCGTCATGGGCATGGGCTACGCCCTGACCGAGGATTTCCCTCTGGACAACGGCCGTCCCACCGCCGCCTACGGCACCCTCGGCCTGTTCCGCGCCACCGAGGTGCCGCCCCTGGACATCATTATGGTCCAGGGCCCGCCGAATCCGGAGGCTTGCGGGGCCAAGGGCGTGGGGGAACTGGCCACCATTCCCACCGCGCCTGCCATCGCCGGCGCCTACTACGCCCTGGACGGCAGCTTCCGGACCCGTTTGCCCCTTGACAATACCTTCTACAGGAAACCGAAACGGTGAGCCGACTCCTCATCCGGAACGCCTTTGTTGCCACGGGCGCCGACGTCACGGTCGGCGACGTCCTGGCGGTGGACGGCCGCATCGCCGCCGTCGGTCCAGACCTGACGGCCGAAGACGCCGCCGTGGTCGAGGCCCGGGGCAAATACCTTCTGCCGGGCGGCGTCGATCCCCATACCCATTTCGATCTCGACGCCGGCAGCGCCCGTGCCGCCGACGACTTCCTGTCCGGCAGCAGTGCCGCCGCAGCCGGCGGCACCACCACTATCATCAACCATCCCGCCTTCGGCCCGCCCGGCTGCGGGTTGTTCCACCAGCAGGATGCATACCACCAACTGGCCCGCGACTGCGTCGTGGATTACGGCTTCCACGGCGTGGTCCAGCGGCTGGGTCCGGACGTATTGGCCGACATGCAACGGCTGCGCGACCGGGAGGGGGTGAGCAGCGTTAAAGTGTATCTGACCTACGACTGCCGGCTGCCGGACCGGGAACTCTTCGAGGTCCTGTGCCGGGCCCGGGAACTCGGTCTCACCGTCTGCGCCCACTGCGAAAACGACGGGGTTATCGCCGCCCTGCGGGACCGCTACCTGGCGGCGGGCGATAACGCCCCCCGGTTCCATGCCCGCTCCCGGCCGCCCCTGGCCGAGGCCGAGGCGGTGCAGCGTTTTCTGGCGCTGGCCGCCATGGCCGGCGACGCTCCGGCCTATGTGGTGCACCTTTCCACCCGGCTGGGCCTCGAGGCGGTACGGGCCGCCCGGCGGGGCGGGCAGCAGAACGTCTGGGCCGAAACCTGCCCGCAATACCTGCTCCTGGACGAGAGCCTGTACGACGACGACCAGGAGGGACTCAAGTACATCATGAGCCCGCCGCTTCGGTCGCGAGAGGACCGGGAGGCGCTCTGGGACGGACTGACCGGCGGAGACATCGATACGGTGGGGAGCGACCACTGCCCGTTTCTCTTTAGCGGCGCCAAGCAGCTCGGCGCCGAGTCCTTCGCCCGCTGTCCCGGCGGTATCCCCGGGGTGGAGCTGCGCCTGGCGCTGCTGTTTTCCGAAGGCTTCCGCCGGGGCCGAATGGATCTGCCCGCGGTGGTGCGCGCCTGCTGCCGCCGGCCGGCCGAGCTGTTCGGGCTGGCGCCGGCGAAAGGGGATATCCGCGTCGGCGCCGCCGCAGAACGGGTGCTGTTCGACCCCGCAGATGGCTGGACGGTGGACCAGAC
>JAJBSZ010000339.1 GCA_020861125.1 Planctomycetota bacterium
CGGGCGGGCGGCGTCGCCGTTGAACTTGTCCATTGCCAGCATTTCCGGCGATACCAATCCGGGAATTTCCATGCTGCCCACGCCCACCGGCGCGTCCTGGTATTCAAAATTGAGGCTGCCGTCGTGGCTGTTGCGGCTGGCATCGACGATCCGCAGGCGGCGTTCGGCCGGCTGCGGCGGGGCGGGCAATTGCAGGCGCACCATGTTTTTCTGCAGCGGCGCCGGCGGCGGCGGCGGGTCCTCCGAGGTGACCCGACGGCGGGGGGCGACGGTCATTCCCATGCCGATCTCGTTGACGCTGCCGGGATGCATGGCCATGATATCCTCGCCGGCGGCAAGCGGCCAGTGGAGCAGGAGCGCCACGGTGAGCAGACTGCGTTGCAACATGGTTGATCGCCTTTGTACAAGCACCCACCTCCTATCGACCGGGGCGGCGGCCCACTGCACCGAAAGTTCGCTGCCCGTCCAGGTGGTGACCGGTTGTGGCCTTTCTCACCGGGCCTGAAACCTAACCCCTTGGCAGGATCAAAAGCGGATTGGAACCGGAGGTCGGCAGGCGGTCGGCCTGGCCGCGCCAACCGGTTTCCCTGGGGAGGGCGGCGGTCCGGCAGCGCCGGCGGCCGGAGCGGGCGGTTGCGAGGCGGGTGGCCCGGGAGTATAGACTTGCTCCCTTGCCGGAAATCCATATCATTGGTATTTTGACCTCGCCCGGCGCACCCGTGACCGGATGACGGATTCGACCGCGCTTCCGACCTGTCCGGCCGGGGGTGGGGTAGACCGGCCGCCGGCGGCTATCGCCGCTTCGGACCCGAAGAGAGACGGAGAACCCTGTGAGATTCGCCATCTTTGGTGACATTCACGGCAACCTCGAAGCGCTGGAAGCCGTTTTGGGCGAATGCGCCGATGCCGGCATCGATTACTACCTTTGCCTTGGCGACATCGTCGGTTATGGGGCCAACCCCAACGAATGCGTGGAACGCATCCGTTCCATCGGTGCCCTTTCGGTCTGCGGCAATCACGACCATGCGGTGATCGGCGCCCAGAACCTGAACTACTTCAATGCCCATGCCCGGGACGCGGTTATCTGGACTGCCAAACACCTGTCCCAGGAATCCAAACAGTGGCTGAAATCGCTGTCGCTGGTGGAACACCTGCCGGATTTCTCCATCGTCCACGGGTCCTTGCATTCCCCCGAACTGTTCAACTACGTGCAGACCATCAAGGATGCCGACTATAATTTCCGCCAAATGGACCGGCCGCTGCTGTTTCTCGGCCATTCCCATTATCCCCTGGCATTCTTCGATACCGCCCCCATGACCTATACCCTGGACCCTGTGATCCCGCTGGATCTGTCGGTAAAGACGGTGGTTAACGCCGGATCGGTCGGCCAGCCCCGGGATGAGGATCCGCGCTCCTGCTTTGTGATCTACGACGACGACGCCGCTCTGGTGGAATTGAAACGGGTGGAATACGACATCGAGACGGCGGCGCAGAAAATCCTCGAAGCCGGTCTGCCGCAAACCCTTGCCCTCCGCCTTACCCTCGGCAAATAGTCACCCCGCCAACACCATTTGGAGTACCCTCCGCCATCCCGGAAACCCGACTGCCATCTGCCGGGAGACGGACCTTCGCTCCGTTCCGAAAGCCGTACGTTGGGATAGCCATCGGTTGGACCACCGCAGTCTCCGCCCTTGCCTCTGGCGGATGGCGAGATCCTGTGCGTGCCGTGAAAGGGAATGGACGTGCAATATTAATACTAGTAGCTGCGCGCACACCGGACCTGCATCGTCACGGGTGACGTCGTTCGTCCGTCCGGTGTCCCCTCCGCCTCCGGCCGCGGCCGGGGTACCGTTTCCTGCGGCCAAACAACAGGCGGGGCGGGGTCCGACACGGGTCGGGCAGCCACCCGCGCGGGTCCTGGCGGTAGGTGCGGGCGAGGACGGCGTAGAGTTCCGGATGGTGGCGGGCCAGCCGTTGCGGCACGGAGAAAAAGCGTTCGCTGGCTGTGGCGAAGAATTCGTCCTGATCCGCCAGGGCATAGTCGTCCAGCAGGGACTCCCCCGCCGCGATCCGCCGCCGCTCCCGCGCCAGAAGCGCCGGCCAACCGGGGCGATCCTCAGGGGCGATGGTGAGCCCCTGGCGGGCCATGAGGTGGGCGAATTCATGAATCCCGACGTTATCGCCCGTTTCCGGATGCGCGAACTCCCAGAGGAGATCGTCCGCCGCCAGCATCATCACCCCGGCGAAAACACCCGCATCGCCCACCATGCCGCTCTCGGCGAACTCGGTCACCAGCCCGTCCTCCTCCACCCTCCCGCCGCCCGGGTTTCCCCTGGCCCTGAGGATGACCTCGTGCAGATCCCGCCATTCCCATTCGGCAAACCCGAGGCTGGGGATAACCGCCGCGGCGGCGGTGAGCAGCCGCAGCCGACGGCCGACGGCGACGTCGGCGCCGTGGATTGCCGTTTCAGCCAGAAACAGTTTCACCCGCTGCCGGAATCTCTCGCGACCGGTAGCGGTCAGCGCCCGGAAGTGGGGCACCCGAGCCCGAAGCACTGCCTCGTCCCTGGCGGCCAAGGGTTCCGCCCAGAGCCGGCGCCGGCGCCGGTGGACGGCGGTGGCCCGATGATACCAGAGGCCAGCCAGAGCCCACTGGACGGTCAGGCAGAGGCAGGCCGATCCCGGGCCGGCCAGCCGCCAGGCGACAACGCCGGCGGGCACCAGCAGGATCGCCGCCGCTGTCAACCGGGCCAACCGGCGGTCGCGGCGTTCGGCCAGGGGCGTTGCCGTCCCGGTGGTGGATTCCTGCGGCTGGGGCGGATGCGAGCCCGGCGGCAGCCGGCTTTCGCCGGAGCTGTCTTGTCTCGGGTGGGGAGGCTGCATGTCCATACAGTATGAGGAAACGGTCAGGGCGGCGCCAGAGCGTGTTGCCCCAGGCGACGGTTTCGTGGTAGAGTGGGCCAACCGCTCTCGCGGTCCACCACAGCCCAAAGGAGACAGGCAATGCCCGCGCAACCCACCCC
>JAJBSZ010000131.1 GCA_020861125.1 Planctomycetota bacterium
GCAGGCGAGCACCACCCCCACGAGGACTACCACGGCGCGGCGGCACCAGGCGGCTGCGGCTGGAATCGTCTGCATCCCTTTCCTTTCCTTGACGGCAACGGTGGCTGTTCAAGTATACCCGGAATGGTCCTTTCCGTTATAGTATAAAACTAGGTTTCCGTGTTGCAACTTGTCGCTTTTCGCCGGATAATACTCCGCGGCGGGCAGCGGCCAACTGTCCGGAAGTGAAGGCGCCGGCACCACCGGGCCCACAGCGGGGGAAACCATGAAAAGCTTCACCGTCAAGCTGGCCGGTATCCTCGTCGCCATGCTGCTGATTCCGCTCGTCGTCGGCATCAGCGGCGCCATGGCGATGAAGACTGCCGAACGGACCCTGAACGCCAACAATACGATGCTCCATGATCTGCGCAGCCTCCTGGCTGCCTCCGGCCAGGCCCTGAGCGACAACGCCGTACTGCAGGAGAAAGCCAGCGCCACCACCGCCACCATCGCCGCCGACCAGACGGGAATCCTCGCCACCCTGCGGGAAATGGGCGACTTCACCCTGCCCAAGGCCTTCGCCGTGTCCCGGCTCCGGAACGCGCTGGGGGAAGCCATCTCCGCCGAACGGGCGCTCCTTCTCACCATGAATATGCGCCACCTCGACCTGGAGGAACTGCGCGCCGTCCGCGATCAACAGCGGGCCAGCATCGGCATAGCCATCACCGCCCTGCAGAGCGCCCGCGAGACCTACGCCCGTCTGGCCAAGGACGAGGCCGAAGCCGCGGCGTGGCAGGCGCTCGAAGCGGCTCTCGAAGCCTGGCAGCGCAACCACGACGCCTTTATGGCCGAGATCGACAGTCTGGACGAACTGGTGGACGATCTGGTGCGTGGCGGTCCGGTCTTCGCCTCGCGATCCCGCCAGGCCTATGACACCATCTTCCAGGCTGGCCGGGCGGCACGGCTGGAATGCGAACGGATCATCGAGGATCTCAACCTCGCCATCGTGCGCAGCGCCGAGGCGGACGTCCGGCAGGCCGCCCTGGGCCAAGAGCGGTTTCAGGACCAGGTGCGGGAACTGGACGACGATTCCACCCTCGCTGTCGCCCGGGCCGCGACCCTGCGCGACCAGATCCTGGACGCCCAGGATGCGACGGTGGCGGCGGTGGAGCGATCCTCCCAGGCGCTGGCCGACGCGGCCGGCAGCTTCCGCTACCTCATCGCCATTTCCGCCGTGGGGGTGTTGCTGGTGCTGCTCCTCGGCCTTTATTTCGCCTGGAACATCAGCCAGCCGGTCCGGCGCATGGCCAGACACATGCACCGCATCGCCATGGGCGACCTCACCGCCGACGTGCCGGCGGCGGACGTGCGGCGTAACGACGAGATCGGCCAACTGGCCCGGGCCATGCAGGACATGATCGCCGCCAACCGGGCGGAGATCGCCATGGCCAACTCCATGGCCGCCGGCGATTACACCCGACCGATGCCGCTGCGATCCGAAGTGGACGAACTCGGCCGAGCTCTCGCCGCCATGCTCCAGACTTCCAACGACACCCTACTGGGCGTCAGCGGCGCGGTGGAGCGGGTGGGGCGGGGGGCGGCGGCCGTGTCGGAGGCATCGCGTTCCCTGTCTCTCGGGGCGCAGACCTCGGCGGCGGCGGTGGAGGAGATCGCCCAGAGCGTCCATCACGTGGACGCCCAGGCCAAGGAAAACGCCCAGAACGCGCAGGAGGCCAATACCCTCGCCACCGCCAGCAGCGACGCGGCCAGGCGCGGCTATGACGCTGTCCGGGAGCTGGTGGCATCGATGGGGGAAATCCAGGAATCGGGCCGGAAGATCGCGTCGGTAGCGAAGTTGATCGACGATATCGCCTTCCAGACCAACCTCCTCGCCCTCAACGCCGCCGTCGAGGCGGCCCGGGCCGGACGCCACGGCCGGGGCTTCTCGGTGGTTGCCGACGAGGTCCGGAACCTCTCCGGCCGTTCCGCCCGCGCCGCCCGCGAGACCAGTGCCATGGTCGAAGCGATGACCCAGCGCATGGAAGTCGGAGCACACCTGGCGGAAAAATCCGACAGCGAATTCCGGGAGATCGTCGACGCCACTACCCGGGTGGCGCGGATTTTCAACGCCATCACCGCCGCATCGAACCTGCAGTCCACCGCCATGGCCCAGGTGTCCCAAGGCCTGAGCCAAATCGACGCGGTGATCCAGGAAAACACCGACACCGCAGCCCGCACCGCCTCGTCCTCCCTGGCCCTATCGCGCCAAGCGGAGGAATTGCGCACCATGCTTGGCCGCTTTCAGCTCATGACCGACTGCCGGATTACGACCTGCGAGCCAACCGCAAGCGACCGATTGGCGGCGGCAGCGGCCAAGGCGGAAACCCGGCTGCTGGCCGCGCCCTTCGAATCCGGGATGGCCGGCGAACGGGACGGGCGGTAGCCCAGTGCTCCAGTTGTAGGGACCCCGACCCGCGTCTGCTCCAGCAAGGGACTTGGGTCGGCAGCAAGCTTTACTCCGGCGGTTACTGGAGCAAAAATAGGGTGCGAGAGAGACAGGGGTGACGCCGCAGACGCGGAGGCGGCAACCTACAAGTGTCGTACGAGAGCCCGGGGGACGGCCAGTTTTGTCTGGCGGGAAGCGTCAAAAAAGGGTCCGGCCCGGTGCCGACCGATCAGGGTCCGTCCGCCATCACCAGCGCCGAGATGCCGCCAGTATAATAGGGGACGGTGAAGGACACGTACCCTTTGCGCTCGTCGGTGACCGTCAGGCAACTGGCGATCAGGTCCACCTCCCGGGCGTCTAGGGCATCGAACAGCGCATCGAACTCCATGCTCACCAAATCCAACTCATACCCCAGCCGTTCGCAGATCACGGCGAGGATATCGGCGTCGATGCCGATGATGCCGCCATCACGGTGGCGGTAGGCGAACGGCGGCGTTTCCACAAACACCCCGACCCGAAGTACCCCGTTGTCGCCGGGCGGCGTTACCGGCGGCGCCCCGTCGCCCGCGCCCGATATCCACTTTTCCGCGATGGCTG
>JAJBSZ010000278.1 GCA_020861125.1 Planctomycetota bacterium
GACGAATATCTCGGCCGCCTGATCCATGACGGCCTTGAAGGGACGGTATGCGTTGAAATCCTTCTCAAATCGATCCTGGCGCTGGACGGCAGTGTATACCGCCAGAAAGTGCAGCTGGATGGCGCTGGCCGTGTTGGTATTGAGCGCCAGGTTGAGCTTCGCCATCGTCTCCTCGGTGCGGGAAACCGCCTCCTCCCGCACGGCGCCGAGATTGCGGCGCAACCGGCTGCCACCCGCGACCACCAAGAGCAGCAGGAGCACCGCGCCCGGAATGATGACCGTCTTCCGTCGCCGCCGAAGCCGCGCCTGGACTACCTTATCTTCCAACCGCCGGCGCAGGGC
The DNA here is from genome assembly GCA_020861125.1 of Planctomycetota bacterium. The sequence continues at coordinate 343 of JAJBSZ010000278.1, forward strand.
CAGGATTTCGCGACCGCCGTCCGGATGCGCATCCAGAATGGCGAAGGCGCGATCGTAGCTACCGTTGTCCGCCGCCGCCGTGGCGTAAGCCATGATCGCGTCCCGTCTGGCTTTGGCGCTTTCAAAGGTCTCGATGCCCGCGGCCAATAAGGTATCCAGCTTTTTTATCGCCAGCTCGTAGTACCGCGGATCATTGTTCGCCTTGGCCGTGGTCACCGCTTTCCGCGCCTCCACCAGCCGGGCATCTTCTTCCCGCGGCACAACCCTGGTAGCCATACGCTCCCCTAGTACCGGTGGATCACTCGGATACCACTTCTTGCAGGTCCAGAACTTCCAGCAGGGCCTGCTGCAGGACCGGCCGGGTGGCGGCCATGGTGTGCCTGCGACCGGTCAGGCTGGCCAGACTGGCGACGCTTCCCCGATCGGCGGTAATACCGCACGGGTGCATGAATTGGTGAAAACACCCGAGGTCGGGATCGATGTTGACGGCCACACCGTGCCAGGTGATCCACCGGCTCACCGCCACGCCGACCGCCGCCACCTTCCCGCCGTCCACCCATACCCCGGTCAACCCCGGCCGGCGAACGCCCTGTATCCCATACCGGAGGAGAAACCGGATGACACATTCTTCCAGGAGCCGAAGATACCGGTGCAGATCACGATCAAACCAGGCGAGACGGAGAATGGGGTACACAGTCCATTGGCCGGGTCCGTGGTAAGTGACGTCGCCGCCACGGCCCGACTGACGGTAGTCGATGCCGGCCTTGGCGAGCTGGTCCGGACTCACCAGCAGGTTGGATCCGTCGCCGGACCGCCCGCAGGTGATCACCGGTTGATGTTCGGCCATGATGATGGTTCCGGGGGCGGAGGGATCGGCCGCCATCAGGGCCAGGTGCGATCGTTGCCGGCTGACGCCCTCGTCGTAGGCCAACTGGCGCCGTTCCTGGAAGAAAACCGTTCGATCCGCCTTCATGGAGCCCCCGTCCCCGATCGTTCGGCCAGCAGCCGGATGCCATGGAGAACCAGATCGGGGATATGGACCTCGTCACCTCCCAGGCGGGCAGCGACAACCTTTCCCCAACCGCCGGTGACCACCACCGGCAAGGGATCGTCTTCTCCAGTGGCGGTGTCCCAAAGGCGGAGACAGCCGGCGGCGGCCGCGACCGCTTCCGGCAGCGCCACGGCCAGGCCGTGGAGGATGGCGTCATCGGTATTGTCCCCCGGCTCCTTTGCCTCCCAATCGGGATGGCTGCACGAGAGATCGGGCAGCCGCGATGCCGCCGCCATTCCGGCAAGACACAATCGGGGACCAGGGAGGATATACCCGCCGCGAAACACGCCGTCGCCATCGACCCAGTCCACGGTGGCCGCACTGCCGCACTGGACGGTCACATAGCCCCGGCGCCCCTGACCCCGCCGGGCCAGATGGTCGCCGGCCGCCAGGGCGGCCAACAGCCGATCCACGCCGGTGGCGGCGGCATTGGACAACCGGTGCGGCAGGATACAATCGGTTTCCGGGCGGATGAAATGACCGAAACAGCCCGCATCCCGCTCGGCGTCGGCGACCGGGGCGTCGGCGGCCGGCACCACCGACGCGATCCACACCTCCGGCGACGCCGACAGGCCCGCCGCCTTGGTCAGGTTTTCGGCCAAGCCCGGAAGTCCGGGCAGTTGCAGCAACGACGTAAAAACCGCCGGTTCTGACGGAGAGCCAAAAACCGCTATCCGCACGGTGGTATTGCCAATATCCATTGCCAGCATCATCGTTCCCTTGTCTTGACGGTACGGGCCGCGCAGTATACCATAGACAGACAATATCCATCAAGAGTTTAGATATATTAATTTTTTAATTCCAACCTGGTTACGACCCGGCACGGCCACCGGGCCCGGCCTTTCCCAGGAGATACGGCATGTCCTCCCATCCCCCAGCCGACGCGCCGTCGCCCCGCGTGCTCATCACCGCCGGACCGACCGCCGAAGATATCGATCCCGTCCGCTACATCACCAACCGTTCCACCGGTCGCATGGGCCTCGCCACCGCCCTCGCCACCCGGAAGGCCGGCGGAACGCCCTTCCTGATTCTCGGGCCTTCGCCGATTAATCCGCCACCGGAGATACCGACGTATCGGGTACGATCCGCCGCCGACATGCTCGCGGCGGTGACCGCCCACCTGAGTTGGGCCGATGCCCTGGTCATGGCGGCGGCGGTTGCCGACTACACACCCGCCGAACCCCTGGAGCGCAAGTTGAAAAAGGGCGACGGCGACCTCTTCCTCCGGCTCAAACGGACGGTGGACATCCTCGCCGCGGTGCGGGCCATGCCGGAACGGCAGGGAAAATGCGTGGTGGGGTTCGCACTGGATGTCGGCCTGGACCTGGAAGAGGGAAAGCGGAAGCTGCGGGACAAGAACCTCGACGCCATCGTCGTGAATACCACCGAATCCTTTGGATCGGGCTCGGAGCGGGCCTGCATTCTCAGCCACGACGACGTCATGGACTGCGGCGAAATCAGCAAAGAGTGTTTGGCGGAGAAAATCGTTTCCCGTATACTGGACTTTTTCCAGGCGCAACGCCAGTGAGGGCGGCGACATTTCGTAGGATAATGCCACGAGAATGGAACTCCGCATGGACAAAACGCTGGTCATTCTCAAACCCGATGCCGTCGCCAGAGGCCT
>JAJBSZ010000446.1 GCA_020861125.1 Planctomycetota bacterium
ACCATCAACACCTTCCCCGATCTCGTTTACGAAATTTATCGGGACGGGTCGCTCGTCGGGTCTATGCCGCATGACACCTCGGGAACGGCGGAAAATGGGGATACGTGGAGCAACGGTGGCTCCTGGCAATATTATACCGACACCCATGCTACGCCCGGCGAGAACCATGAATACCGGTTGGTAGCGAATCTGTACTCAGGCGGACCGCTGGTGGAAGAGTTCCTTGACATGCCAATTCCGTTACCGGAGTTTTCCAGCCTGTCCTGTGTATATCTCGGCGGCCGGAGCGTTCGGATCCAGTTCTACAAGTCAATGACTACGTTTCCTGATCTCATCTACGAAATTTATCGTGACGGCGCGTTCGTTGGTTCAATACCGCATGACACTTCTGGCACGGCGGAAAATGGAGAGTCATGGAGCAACCGTGGCTTCTGGCAATATTACACCGACACCCATGCTATTCCGGGGCAGACCAATATCTATCGTGTCATTGCCCGATTGTACGAGGATGGCCCCACGGTGGTGGCTGCATACGATCTTTACATTCCACTTCCGCAGTTCTATGACGGCAATTGTCTGGAAAAACACGGTGACACCATTCGTGTGTGCATCTATATGAACATGTCTGCATTTCCCGATCTCGTGTACGCCATCTATCGGGACGGCGAATTTATCGGTGAATTTCTGGCTGGGTCGGAAGGGGAAAATGTTTTGGGGAATTCGTGGTATGCCGGTCCGTACTGGCAATACTTCGTTGATTCCTCGCCTATTCCCGTCACCAAGCATCAGTACCGGATTGTCGCCACTCTCTATGAAGGTGGCCCGGTTCTGGACGAGGAATTCTCCATTCTTACCTCCAAACCGGCTTTCTCTCTTGAGACCAATGCCTACCTCCCCGTGATCCAGCGGCTGGCGAGCGGCGAATATCTTTTGGCGGCCTGCATTAATTCGCAACCCTTCGGGCCGTTGGCGGAAATGGACATCGAAGTCAGCGGAGCCGGCGCCGTTTTTACGGACAGCGGCCTCACCACCATGCGCGTTCCTAATGCGGCATTTACCACGGATGGCCTGGTAACCATGTATATTGTCGCCGCCGCGGATATTGATCCGGATTCGGCATCCATCCAGCTTCGATACCAGTGTGTGGAGATTGATTAAAAATAACGGTACCGCGGGTATCTGGCGGAACGGTATTTTTTACCAACAAACCGACCGGCCCACACCAGGTGTCGGTCAGCAAGGAAAACAACCAATGCATACAAGACTTCTTACCCTGGCCCTGGCCGTGTTGCTCGGCTGGACCGCCTGCGGCCTGGCGGTGTCGGTGAGTGACAACGATATACCGGTCAAAATCCTACCGGCCGGCTGCGACAACGATGATTGTGGCGGAACCGGCGGGGAAGATACCGCATCCCCCGCCACCAGCCGGCCCGGCCCGAATCCGCCGACCAACCCCGCCTGCACCGCGTCGCCGTACCAAATAAACCCAGTCGACGCGCCGGACAGCCTGCCGTCGCGCGGCGAACCGGTGGCATTGGAGGCGGTGTTCGGCGGGACCGGCGCCCTTTACCGCTGGGGCCGTCATATCGGCTTCGGCCCGCTGAGCCGTCTGAATATTTTGCACAAAGCCCTGCTGACCCGCGACCGCCAGTACGTCCGGGTGTGCGACCCGGCGGACAACTCCACCACCACCTTTCTGCGTCGCGGCAGTGGTGACGAGTATTCTCTGGTATACGGCGTTTCGGCCGACGATACCGTTGTGACTCTGGAGGATGAAGAAAACGGCCTGCCGCAGCGGATGGTACTCCGTTTTCCCTGCGGCGCGTGGATCGCCTTGGAATACGAGTCCGACATAACCCGCAACGAAATGGACGGGCATGTCTACCGCGCGGTGGAAAGAGGGTCAAGGACCGGCCACGTCACCACCATCCGCTACGGGGAAGATAGCATTGTGGTGACGGACGCTTCCGGCCACGATTATGTCTGCCACTTCGACGATCAGGATCGCATCGACGAAATTTCCATAACGGTGGATGGGGAAACCCGGCGTTGGACCTACGCCTACCAAACCAACGATTCCATCGTCACCGAAACCAATGAGCAGACGGGCCGGAAAATCACCACGGATATCCACGGCCGACTGGTGGTGTATAGCATCACCGAAGCCGGCGCGGATGGAACGAGCCAGGAATCCACCTTTTTGCGGACGTCATGGAACTCTAACGGATTCCCACAGACGATAATCCGCGCGCCGCAACCGAGCGTCAGCGCCGGCGGAAACCCCAGCGTGAAGTATACGAACACCACCCCGGGCGCCAAGGCCTCATACCTCTTCGCCAGTGAGGGTCTCCTGGAAAAGCGCGACGCATTTGACAACGTCATCACCTTCAAGCGCAACCGCCAGCGCCTGGCGACGGAAACCGTCGACGAGGCGGGACAACTCTGGATCACCCGCTACGACGGCAACGGCAATCTGCTCCACCGGGTCGACCCGGACGGCGCGGAGATCATCCAGGAGTTCGACGAGCGCTGCAACCGCATCCTCCGTCGGGTCCGGCTGACTGACGACGATTGGGCCGAATACCGCTACCGCTACGACGAGCGGAACCAGCTGATCGCCATTCTCCTGCCGGACGGCGGCGAGACCCGCTATATCCGGGACGGGGACGGCGACGTGCGCTACACCCTGAAAAAAATGGCAGACAACCAGTGGTCCGCCACCGCCTACACTTTCAACGGAAACGGCCAGGTGGTGACCTTTACCCAGCCCTATTTCGTCGTGAATCCGGATGCGCCGGAGGTGGGCAAACCGGCGGCGGTGACCCGCATCGACTACGACCCCTGGGGCAACCAGATCCGGCGAACAGACGAACTGGGCAACGAATTCGCCTACGAGTACGACGGCGAGAATCGGCTCACGGCGGAACCCGACCCCCTCGGCCCCCGCACCGACAACGCCTACGACGGCCTCGGCCGGCTGCCCCGGGTGCGCGACGCCGCCGCCAATCTCATGA
>JAJBSZ010000233.1 GCA_020861125.1 Planctomycetota bacterium
GCTGCCAATGCCACCTTCGTGCAATTTGAGGGGCAACAGGGAGGACACACCGGAAAATAACAGTAGTATTACCGCGATCCAGAAATCAGCCGCCGTGCGCATGGGCCTGACCCCTCCGGAGTTGGTGGTGACAAGAGACGGGATATCAAGTGAGATAACAAAACGGTTGCCATTTTCTTTCCGCCTCCGCCAACCGCGACCGGACTCGCTATCATCCCGCCGCCAAACCGTGGCGTCACAGGCAGGTCGCGGAACTACAGTCCCGCTCCGGAACGGGGTGGCCGCCGTGTAGTGCCGCCGTGTTGTTACGACCGGTGGTGAAAAACTAACCATAAGCGCCACCGGTCTGCGTAAAATTTAACCACCGGCCTTGTCATGACGGCCCGGCAGCGGTATACTGCCGCTATCTACCGATCCTCCGTGTCCTTTCCATTCCGGTCCCCAGGACCCCGGCTCCACGGCGCAGGCATGCACGAACCCATCGCGTTTATCGCTCCGTTTGAAAACCTGGCCAAACAGGCCGAGGCGATCATCCGCAGCGAAGGCTATCCCGCCAGGGTCTACCGTGGGGATCTCGGGCAGGGGGTGACGGCGGCGGCGGCGGCGCTGGACGCCGGAGCCAGGGTGATCGTCAGCCGCGGCGGTACGGCCAAGCGCATCCGGGCGGAATTGGCCCGGCGCCTGGTGATGGACGTCATCGAGGTGGAGGCCTCGGTGTATAACGTCATCCGCTATCTGCACGAGAATTTCCGGGTGGACCTGCGGGTGGCGGTGGTGGGTTTTCCCCAGTTCACCGCCATGGGTCGGGCGGTGTGCGAGAGCATGGAAATAATCCACCGCGTGTTTGAAATCGGCCAGGAGGACGATGCCGTGCCGGCGGTCAACGCCCTGATGGGCTGGCGGGCGGACGCCGTTTTGGGCGACACCATCTCCTGCCGGCTGATGGCCGATCTCGGTTGGAAAAGCCACCACCTGATCGAATCCAGCCGCCATTCCATCCAGGACGCCTTGGAGCGGGCCAAGCTGCTTCTGGGCACGCTGGATCGCCAACTGGCCCACAACCGCAAACTGGGCACCGTCCTCGCCTGCGCCCTGCAGGGCGTGGCGATCATCACCGCCGACGGCGTGGTCGAGGATATGAACGGGCGCTGCCGCGATCTCCTAGGCGCCACCGATACCGTCGGCCAGCCCTTGGCCGCCATCCTGCCGGAAGCCGGCCAGTCTGGAGACGAACCGGGCCAGATCCTCTGCGACCGGAATGGCGAGCAACTCGTGGTGGATTTCGTTCCTTTTGCCGCCGAACCGCCGGGGGACCCCGGCGGCATGGTGATGACCGTGCAGCCGGCCCGACGCATCCAGGAGACGGAAAACGCTATCCGCACCCGCCTGCGGAACAAGGGCTTTTTCGCCCGGCACCGGCTGTCTGACATCATCCACGCCAGTCCGGAAATGGCCGCCGCCGTCGGCATCGCCGCCGATTATGCCCGGAGCGAGGCGAATATCGTCATCACCGGCGAGACCGGCACCGGTAAGGAGGTCTTCGCCCAGGGCATCCACAACGCCAGCCACCGAGCCGGCGGGATGTTCGTGGCGGTGAACTGCGCCGCCCTGCCTGCCAGCCTGCTGGAGAGCGAGCTGTTCGGCTATTCTCCCGGCGCCTTTACCGGCGCGCTGCGGGGCGGCAAGCCGGGACTGTTCGAACTGGCCCATCGCGGCACCCTGTTCCTGGACGAGGTGGCGGAGATGGATCCCTATATGCAGACCCGCCTGCTCCGCGCCATTCAGGAGCGGCAGATCATGAGGCTGGGGGACAGCCGCATCATTCCCGTCGACGTGCGCATCATCGCCGCCGCCAACCGGAACCTGGAGGAGGAGGTGGAACGGGGAGGCCTGAGGCTGGATCTCTTTTTCCGGCTGCAGGTACTGAGCCTGGAGATTCCACCGCTCCGGGACCGGGGCGAGGACGCCGTCCTCCTCCTGGAGCATTATCTCGCCAAACATGCGGCCCGGATGCGGGTTCCGCTGCGGCGACCGGACGAGTCCTTTTTCGCCGCCGTCCGCCGCTACCCCTGGCCCGGCAACGTGCGGGAACTGGAAAATCTGGCCGAACGCTACGTCGTGTTGCAGCACCGCCAGCCGGAATGGCATACGCTCCTGCCCCATCTGGACCGGAAGCGTCCGGACACGACGGTCATCACCAAGCCGGAAGCGCCACCGGCGGGAGAAACTCTCGACGACGTTATCCGCCGCACCATCCACCAGGCCCTGGCGGAAGAACGGGGCAATATCCAGCGGGCCTCCCGACGGCTGGGCGTGAACCGCAACACCGTCAAGCGCTGGTTGCGGGAAGGAAAGGATGGGGAATAGCCCCGGTGGTAGCGGCACGGCGGTACACGGCTACCCTTGGAGAAGCCCTAGCACAAAAAACCGGACAGCCGAAGCTGTCCGGTGTGGATGAGGAGGAAGGGATCTGCCGTCTCGGTCAGAACGACCAGCCCAGCATGGCGGAAAGGCGGTGTTCATTGTAATTTTTGCGGCCTTCGTAGGTGTAGTCGAACTCCACCGTGGTCCGGCCGCCGATGCGGGCGTCGACGCCGGCCGACAGCCGCGCCCCGACATGGTCCCCGCCGATGCCCGCCACCTGCCAGCCTTTGGCGGTCCGGTAGGCATAGCCGGGCTGGGCGTTCATGACATCCATATTGCCGATGGCATTCACCATGGTGACGTCGACCTTGGGAATGACCTGCCAGGAGCCGTAATCCAGGACCTTGCTCACCGTAACGCCGAGGGGAATCTCCCAGTAGGACTGTGAAGCGAGACCGTCCGTGGTGGTCCGCCAATGGTAGGTCTCACCCGGCGTGTAGGCATAGTCGAGACCGACGTGGGGCGTCAGGAAAAAGCTGCCCCCCAAATCGAAATCACGGCCGCCTTCGACCCCGACGGCGTATACCGTCTTGTGCACACGGTTGCCCCCGCCCAGGCCGCCGTCGGCGGCGGACCAGCCGGGTTTGG
>JAJBSZ010000244.1 GCA_020861125.1 Planctomycetota bacterium
TGCCGGCGGTCTCGGCGGTGGCGGCCACCGCCCATGAAGAATCAATCTGCGGCCGGACTGCCGTCTCCGGAAACCGCAGCGGTTCCACCATCTGCCCGAGGACGCCGTCCGTCAGGACGTAGACCGGATTCCGGTATTTGTCCGCCAGATCGAACGCCTTCATGGTCAGGTCGCACATCTCCTGGACGCTGCCGGGGGCGAGCACCAGACAGCGGTAGTTGCCGTGGCCGCCGCCCTTCACCACCTGGTTGTAATCGCTCTGCTCCGGCCCGATATTGCCGAGGCCCGGGCCGGCCCGCTGGACGTCGACGATCACCGCCGGCAGCTCTGCGCCGGCCAGGTACGATACCGCCTCCTGCTTCAGGCTGATGCCGGGACCGGACGAGGCGGTCATGGCCCGGTGGCCCGCCGCGGCGGCGCCGTAGAGCATGTTGGCGGCGGCTTCCTCGGATTCGGCCTGCACGAAGCGGCGGCCGGTGGCGGGGAACTTCTCGGAGGCGTCCTGGAGAATTTCCGATGCCGGCGTGATGGGATAGCCGAAATAGCAGTCGCAGCCGGCATAGAGCGCGCCGGCGATGACCGCGTGGTTGCCTTTCATGAGTTGCGTGGCCATGGTTTTTCTTTCTTTTTCGTGGGCACTGACGGCCGCCACCGCCCGGCACAAGGTCCTCCGGCAACGGGCAAACCGCTGAACTAATCCGCCGCCTCCGGACGGGTGTCTCCGGCCGAGGAAGAGCCGTCACCGCGACCGGGAATGGCCGGGAAATACTCGAATTCACGTTCCGTTATCTCGTTTTCCACCAGTTTCAGCGATATCATCGCCAACAGGTCCGAGGAAAAGCGGATGAAATTGGCAAGGAGAACGGTACCACAAAGACCGATTACCGCAATCACCAGAATAGGCAAAAGTATAAAGCCTGGTCCGCCCACGGAGGACATGCGCATACCCACTACCACGGCCCATACCGCCTGGATCATCGCTCCAAGGAGCATCAGAATTCGGATGGTGCGCGCGGTGCTCGTGAGTTTGCGGGCCGTATCCCGCATATACAGGCCGAGCGCTTCCTTCTTTGAGGACATGAGCATCTCCCCGTGGCAGATCCGATCATTCCACCGCGATGGCGTGGGGTTCAGGACAGGAATAGTAGCAGTTGCCGCAGCCGACACAGCCCTCGCCTGTGTACACCACGTGGCGGTAGCCGCGGGCATTCACCGCTTCGCCGATGGCCAGCACCTTGACCGGACAGGCGATGACACACCGGCCGCAGGCTTTGCATTCCAAATGGTTGATGGCGACACAGGGCCGCTTTTTCTCCGCAACCGACATGTATATTCTCCTCTGACTGCCACGACTTCGCCGGGCAGTCGCACTCACTCCGATTCGCGGGTCGCCCGGAGGTCATCCTCCTGACGGATCTCCACCCGCCGGATCTTGCCGCTGATGGTTTTCGGCAGCTCGTCCACGAATTCCACCACCCGGGGATACTTGTAGGGCTCGGTGGTGGCTTTGACGTGTTCCTGGATTTCCTTGGCCAGCCGCTTGTGGAAGGCCGCGACCTCGGCCGGCGGCGTGCCCTCGGCCGGGCGGTGGTTTTTCGCCAGAACGATGGTGGCCTTGATCACCTGGCCGCGCACCGGATCCGGCACACCGGTGATGGCGCATTCCAATACCGACGGATGGGTCATCACCGCCGATTCCACTTCGAAGGGACCGACCCGGTAGCCGGAGGTCTTGATCAAATCGTCGGCCCGGCCCACAAACCAGAGAAAACCGTCCTCGTCCATCCAGGCCTGATCGCCTGTATGGTACCAGCCGTCATGCCAGGAATAATTGGTCAACTCTTCGTCGTCGCGGTAGCCGCGGAACAGCCCGGGAGGCGGATTATCGCGATCGGCGCGAATGACGATCTCGCCCGTTTCCCCCCGCTCGCATAGGGTGCCGTCCTCGATGTCCATCAGCGCTAGGTCGTAGATGGGCATGGGCCGGCCCATGGATCCGGGTTTCGGCTCCATCCACTTGGTGGTGGCGACCGACACCACGCTTTCGGTCTGGCCGTAGCCTTCGAACAATTTGTGGCCGGTCTTCTCCAGCCAGCGGTTGTAGACCTCGGGGTTGAGGGGTTCGCCCGCCACGCAGCAGTGCTTGAGGCTGGAGAAATCGAAGCTGTCCAGATTCTCCTTGATCATCATCCGGTAGATGGTGGGCGGCGCGCAGAAGGAGGTAATTTTGTATTTGGCGATCTTCTCCATCATCTCGTGGGCGTTGAAGGCGTCGTAGTCGTAGGCAAACACGGCGCAGCCGCACAGCCACTGGCCGTAGATCTTGCCCCAGGCGCACTTGGCCCAGCCGGTGTCGGCGACGGTGTAGTGCAGGCCGCCGTCAAAATTGTCCTGCCAGAACTTGGCGGTGGTGATGTGCGCCAGGGGGTAGGCGTGATCGAACTGGATCATTTTCGGGAAACCGGTGGTGCCGGAGGTAAAATACAGGAGAATGAATTCGCGGATGCTGGTGGCCTCGGGCGAGCCCTTGGGCGGACGGGGAAAACGATCCGGCATCGGCGCCACCAGGGCGTTGAAGTCCTCCCAGCCTTCGTAGGGGCCGTCCACGCAGGCCAGCTCCACCCGCTGTCCGGTCTCCGCCACCGCCTCCTGGATGTTCGCCATCAGGGTTGCCTCGTGGGCGGCCAGGATCATCTTGAACGGCAACTTCTCCAGCCGGTAGACGACGTTCTTGGTCTGCATCATGTGGGTGGCGGGCACGCCGATGGCGCCCAGCTTGTGCAGGGCCACCACGCAGGTCCAGAAATGCCAGCGGCCCTTGAGGCAGAGCATGACGGCGTCACCCTTGCGGATGCCCCGGCTCCTGAAAAAATTGGCGGTCTGATCGGCCCGCCGCCGCAGTTCGGCAAAGGTCAGGATGACCTCGTCACCCTGATCGTTACACCACACCAGTGCGGTGCGGTCCGGCTCGTTGTCGGCATACCAGTCCACCACGTC
>JAJBSZ010000034.1 GCA_020861125.1 Planctomycetota bacterium
GTAGCTGCTCCGGGTAAACAGTTTTTTACCGAGTTTTTCCTCGAGATCCTTGAGTTGCCGGGAGAGGGTCGGCTGGGTAACATGGAGAAACTTCGCGGCCCCCGTTATGCTTCCTTCCCGGGCAACAGCGAGAAAATAGCGCAGAACCCGAATATCCATCCTTTCCTCCTCATTCTCTTACTATGGTACGCGGTGGGGAAATGCCCGGCAAGCATAACCTGGTATATTCTATAAGTATTTGCCAACCTGATGGTTACATTGTATGCTAAGGTTGCTGGCAACCAGAAGGCGGCAAACATGGGCCGGAGGCGCGACTTCCGCGGTGCCATTCATTCGGGTAAGTACAGGAATAGGAGCTGATTCATGAAAACCATAGTCTGCGTTTGTTGTATCGCTGTTGCATTGGCCGTGGCGACGAGAGGAACGGCCGGAGAAAAACCCAAAAATGTCTTGATCGTGTACTATTCTCTTTCCGGCATAACCAAGGGCGTGGCAGAACAGCTGCAACAGATGACGGGGCGGCGATATGTTCGAGATCACCACCGTTAAGACCTATCCCACCCGTCCGCCGGCCTTGTATGACGAACCCAAACGCGAGCTCGAGGAGCGCACTCTGCCCGCTCTGCGCACCCCGCCGCCCGACATGGCGGGATATGACCTTATTCTGGTCGGCGGTCCGGTTTGGTGGTATACCGTCTCCACGCCGCTCATGAAATTCCTCGAGGAGGTTGATTTCGGCGGCAAACGGGTGGCGGGCTTTTGCACCTACGCTTCCACCCTTGGCGAGTACCTGCCGCATTTCGCGCAACAAGCCAGAAACGCGCAGGTTTTACCGGGACTGGAACTGTCTTATCCCCGCAACCTGCCGCCGCACGAACTGGAAAATCGTCTCCGGGCCTGGCTCGAAGCCGTATTGAACGGGTAAAAGAAGCCACCATGACAGATTGCCTCATAGTGTATTATTCTCATTCGGGTAACACCAGAACCGTCGCACAGACGATCCAACGCCTGACCGACGGCGATCTGCTGGAACTGGAACCGGTCTCCCCCTATCCACAGTCCTATGACGCGGTACTCCACCAGGCAAAGCATGAGATTCAGGCCGGGTATTTGCCTCCGTTGCGCCCGATGCGAACGGACCTGGCGGAAGGCACAAGGGTTTTTATCGGGTCGCCCAACTGGTGGAGCACCATCGCTCCGCCAGTTTCCGCTTTCCTGGCGGAAGCAGATCTCGCCGGAAAAACGGTGCTGCCCTTCTGCACCCATGGCGGCGGTGGCGGCGGTCGACTGGAGCGGGACATTACGACGCGCTGTCCCGACGCGACGGTCGCACCGATCCTGGTGGTTGCCGGCGATGGCGGGTCCCAGCTGGAAAAGCTCGTTTCAACCTGGCTGGAAAAGGTGCAGGCATGAAGCGGAGAGGACTCGTCTCTCTCCTTCCGGTACTGGGGACGCGGGCGACGGGCGTCTCCCGAGAATTATCCCGACCGGAAGGGAATCGTGGCGAGGCGGACCCGAAGGGCCTTGGTCAGGGGCGCGTTGTCGACCAAGGCCTGGCGCCCGCGTTCGGTAAGGCCGAACTTTCCCGGGCCGACCCGCTGGAACCATCCGTCCCGATTCTGCCGCAAGATGGAGCCGGTGAGGGATGAGGCTCCCACCAGGCTGAGGAATTGCTTGCTGGACGGGCCGAAGCGGTCGATGGCCACGGCTAGACGCAGCGCTTTCTCCTTCCGCGCATCCATCGAGGACCAGCCGGGAGAGCCGCCGACATTGACGTTCAGCGACCGGCCCTCAACCTCTGCCAACAACCCTTTGGCCAGGGACTTGCGCACCGGCGCGTCCAGCCGCGACGGCTGCAGGAGGAGTTCCACTCGGGGCGGGTCTTCCATATACACCAGGATGAGCCCGGCTTCCAGCCGTTGCATCACCCGTACCGATTCCCGCCAGGCCTTGGCGTCGGGATCCCGAGGCGCCGGTATGGCGCCGTACACCAGGCGTCCCGCCTGTTGCCGGCGAACGATCTGCTGCAGCAGGGACATGGTGATGGCCCGCTTGATCTCGATCTGGACCAGCTGCCCATCCTTTACCGCCACGATATCGCAGCCCCGCACCTCGGCATGGACGGTATAACCCTGATCGACCAGCCAGGCCTCCAGATGCGGGTACAGGTCGGTTTCCCTCGGCTGCCCCACCGAATTTCTCCCCTGCCCCTGATGGCGCCGCCCGCTGTCAGGCGACGAATGATCGGTCCGATCCGGCGATAGACACTGGTGCCAATAACCACAACTTGTAGCTGTGAAAGGAGAGACGCCGATGCCTCTCGCGCAGAAAAGCGCCATCGCCTTCGCGCTGGTGTATATTCCGGTTGACCTGCACGTCGCAACCAGGCACAACCGAATTTCCTTCAACCAGCTGTGTAAAAAAACCAAGGCCCGCGTCCGCTACAAAAAGGTGGACGAATCCACGGGCGCCGAGGTCGGTCCGGAGGACATCGTCAAGGCCTACCAGTACGACAAGGATACCTATATCGAGGTCTCGGATGAGGATTTCGAAAGCCTGAAGACCGAAAAGGACAAAACCATCCAGATCGTCAAGTTCACCGACCTCGAGACGATACCGCTGGTGTATTTCGACAAGGCTTACCACGTCGTCCCGCAGAAGGGCGGCGAAAAAGCCTATGAACTTCTCCGTCGCGTGATGTACGACAAGGGCAAGGTCGCCATCGGCAAGACGGTGGTCGGCAACACGGAGACCACCATGGCCCTGGTGCCGACAACGGACGGGATCCTCCTCCACACCTTGTATTTCGGCGACGAGGTTCGGGACCTGCCAAAGGATATTCCCCAGCCCGAGGTCAGCCCCATGGAAATGGAAATGGCCGCCCGGCTGCTTGCCACCATGGCCGGCGACTTCGACCCGTTCGAATTCAAGAACGAATACCTGCAGCGTTTGAACGGTTTTCTTTCCACCAAGTTGGTGGGCAAGAAGGTAACCGT
>JAJBSZ010000454.1 GCA_020861125.1 Planctomycetota bacterium
CCCAACTGCGGATCTCATCGCCAAAGATCAGGGAGCGATCCACCGCGCGGATCACCGCGGCCAGATCCTGGGTGGCGGTGTCGAAGTTGTCGTTGATGATGAGGAAATCGTACTCGCTGATCCGCTGCATTTCATTCCGGGCGATGGCGAGTCGGCTTTCGATCTCCTGGCGGTTTTCCGTGCCGCGCTTTTCCAGACGGCGGCGGAGTTCGCCCGGGGTCGGGGGGATGACGAAGATGAAGATGGCATTCGGGAAAAAGAACTTCACCGACTCGGCGCCTTCGACCTCGATGACGAGGATTACCACCCCGCCCTTGGCCAGCTCGCTGTCCAGCACCTGTTTCGGCGTGCCGTAGAGGTTATTGTTGAAAGTGGTGTATTCGAGAAACGCGCCCTGTTCGATCAGCCGGAGGAATTCCTCCCGGGACA
The DNA here is from genome assembly GCA_020861125.1 of Planctomycetota bacterium. The sequence continues at coordinate 430 of JAJBSZ010000454.1, forward strand.
GAAAGTGGTAATCCACGCCGTCCACCTCGCCCGGCCGGGGAGGGCGGGTGGTGGCGGTGACCGCCCGCCGGGCTTTACCCGGGTTGGTGCGGATCAGGTTTTCCACCAGCGAGCTTTTGCCGCTGCCGGCCGGACCGGACAACACCACCAGGAGTCCCTCTCGTTTCGGCATGCCTCTTCCTCAGACTAGGTTCGCGCACTGTTCCTTGATTTTTTCCACCGTCAACTTGGCCTGGACCGCCGCCTGAACCACCTCGGTGTCGTTGGTCTTGGACGCGGTGGTGTTGATCTCCCGGAGAAATTCCTGGGCGATGAATTCCACCCGCTTGCCGATCTCGCCGCCCTGCCGCAGGGCCGCCCGGTACTGGCTGATATGGCTGCCCAGCCGGTCCAGTTCCTCGCGGATGTCCGCCTTGTCCGCGATCAAACACATCTCCCGTTCCAGCGCCTGGTTGTCGGCGGCGTTGAATCCGTTGGGGCAGATCTCCGCCAGCCGCTGCCGCAGCCGTTCCCGCGACCGTTCCAGCGCCCGGGGCGCCAGCGTGTTGGTGAGCCGGACGAATTCCTCCAGCGGGTCCGCCAGATCCGACAGGATGCGCTCCAGCTCCGCACCTTCTTCCCGCCGCATGCCCACCACCTGGTCCAGCGCCATGGCCACCGCCCGCTCGATAGTGGCCCATTCCGCCGCCGTGGCCGGTTCCTCGGCCGAGTGCTCGAAGATGCCGGGGATCAGCGCCAGATCCCGGGCGCTCAGGGTATCGTCGAGGCCCAATTCCGCCGCCAGCCGGCGCAGGCCGGCGACCGCTTCCCGCGCCGCTTCCAGGCGAAGGGGACAAGCCTGACCCTCGCCCGTGCGCTCATAGGTGACGTAGACGTCGATCGATCCGCGCCGCAGGCGGTCCGTCACTAGGTCGCGGATGTTTTTCTCGTAGATGCCCAGGCTTGGCCGGGATCGGATGGACAGCTTGAGGCCCCGGTTGTTGACCGACTTGATTTCCACCCGCGCCGCCAAACCGTTTTCCTCCACCGCACCCACGCCAAAGCCGGTCATGCTGGTGATGGCGCCGCCATCGCGATCCGTTTTTGCCATTTCCATCCCTACGCAATCTGGTGTAATTCCCTGTCCAACCGCGGCGGTGGCCGTATGCCCCGGCACCGCCCACGCCGCACCGCCCATCCCGGCATCAGCCTTTTTCCACCCGCATTTTACCCGGCAGGCGCCGGACCCGCTCCAGATCCGCCGGATCGATACGCACGCGCATCACCACGTCGGAACCGTCATATTCGCTGTCCAACACCAGGGCGATTTCGTTCAGCAGGGCAAAGCGCCGGCCGTCGCCGGCGTCGAAGCGGAGCCGGACGGTACGCATGTTGGCTTCCGCCCGGCCGCGGAGAAACGCCACCAGCTCCGCGATGCCGGCGCCGGTATGGGCCGATACCGGGAAGGCGGGGGAAACCCGCCGCTCTAATGCCTCCACCAGCCCGGGCGCGGCCGCATCCATCTTGTTCAGGGCATAGACCCGGGGCAGGTCGCCGATGCCGATCTCTTCCAGGGTGGCGTGGACGGCGTCGATCTGCACCGCCGCCAGGGGGTCGGAAGCGTCCACCACCTGAATGAGAATGTCCGACTTGGCCGCCTCCTCGAGGGTGGCGTGGAAGCTGGCCACCAAGTGGTGGGGCAAGCGGCGGATAAACCCCACCGTGTCGGACACCAGGATCTCCAGGCCGTCGCCGCAGTCGAGGCGGCGGGTGAGGGTATCGAGGGTGGCGAAGAGCCGGTCCTCCACCAGGGCCCCCGCCTGGGTCAGCCGGTTCAGAAGCGAACTCTTGCCGGCATTGGTGTAGCCCACCAGACAGGCGGCGAAAATGCTGTCCCGATTGCCGACCTCCCGTTCCTTCCGCGCTTCGATCTCCGCCAGCGCCCGTTTGAGGGAATCGATCTTCCCCCGGAGCAGGCGGCGGTCGGTTTCGATCTGGCTCTCACCCGGACCCCGGGTGCCGATGCCGCCGCCGAGACGCTCCAGGTGGGTCCACTTGCGGGCCAACCGCGGCAGTTCGTACTGGAGCTGGGCCAGCTCCACCTGGAGCTTGGCCTGGCTGGTGCGGGCATTGGCCTGGAAGATATCCAGAATAACCTCGTTGCGATCGATAACCTTGCGGCTGCAGGCGGCTTCCACCGCGCTCAACTGTTTGGGGGTGAGGTCGTCGTCGATGACGATGGTGTCGGCGTGGGTGGCGGTGGCGGCTTCCGCCAGTTCCTGGAGTTTTCCCTTCCCGAAGTAGGAGCGGGAAACCGGACGCTCCAGCCGCTGGATCATGCGGCCCGCCTCTTCGCCGCCGGCGGTATCCACGAGACGGGAAATCTCCTCCAGCGGGTCTTCGCCGGCGACGAACCGGTCCGGCGTCACCACCGAACAGAGAAAGCATCGCTCCTTGGCCAGGGTGATTTCCTTGGCGTGGGTACGGTCACGCATGATGGCTGTGGTTTACTTTCCGGGCTACGGCTTTTTCGCCATGATATGGATTGATCGCGTGAAAGTCAACAAAACACCGGTGAT
>JAJBSZ010000316.1 GCA_020861125.1 Planctomycetota bacterium
GGTAGTTGTCCGTGTCGTCCTTGAGGAAATTGGGTCCGAAGGCCATCCCGAGAATTCCTTCGTGCTGTGGGCCGGGGTAAGCCTCCGGGATGATCCCCGCCGTCCGCTTTTCGCCGGTCGCCGGATCCACCCGGGTGATGCGCCGGCCGTGCCGCTCGCTCACCCACAGGTGATCGTCCGGGCCCCACAGCATTTCCCAGGGAAAATCCAGCCCGTCGGTAAGCACGTAGCCATCGAAATCGGGGGCGGTGGGGATGGCGGTCCGGTCCGCGGCAACGCCGCCCGGCACCCAACCCGCCGTTAGGCAGCCCAGCCCCACCGCAGCCAACCAGCCGATTCTGGCACAGAGGTTTCGCATGTCCGACTCCTTCTCCGGCAGCGGGTAATCCTGGAAACCGAGCCGCACCAGCGCCCGATTCGCGTGATACCCTGCCGCCGGCACGGTCCATCCCTCGACCCGGCCATCCGGCACTTCATTCGTTAACGTTAATTATACCGCCTGCCCGATACCGGCGCAACCCTTTCCCCTGTCGTCCCGGCGGCGAACGGGATTTGTCGGCTTGCCTCTTGACAGGCGGCGGCAAATAGCGAATTATTTATCTAAACTGGCTGCCGCTACCATGGCGGGCGGCGCAGGCGGGCCGGCAACCAGCCGGTGGCCGCCCCCGGATTCTTTCAGGAGATGGATATGCCCAAAAAGACCATTTGCGATGTGGATGTCAACGGGAAGCGCGTTTTAATGCGCGTCGATTTCAACGTGCCCCTCAAGGACGGCAAGGTGGCGGATGCGACCCGTATCGAGGCGGCATTGCCCACCATCCGGTACATTCTGGACCACGGCGGCAAGCTGATCCTCATGTCCCACCTCGGCCGGCCGGACGGCAAGCCGAATCCGGAGTTCTCCCTCAAGCCGGCGGCCCTCAAGCTGGCGGAGTTCCTCGGCCAGCCGGTGCCGCTGGCGCCGGATTGCGTCGGGGCGGAGGCCAAGCGCATGGTGGACGCGCTGCAGCCGGGCGAGGTGATGATGCTGGAGAACGTGCGCTTCCACCCGGAGGAGGAACTGCTCAACAAGTACGCCAAGCAGGACGACGCCACCAAGGTGAAGATCGACGCCTTCACCCGCGAGCTGGCCAGCTTCGGGGATATCTATGTCAACGACGCCTTCGGCACCGCCCACCGCGCCCATGCCTCCACCGCCGGCGTGACCAAATATATTCCGGTGAATGTCGCCGGCTTCCTGATGGAAAAGGAGGTCAAGTATTTTGGCGACGCCCTAGCGAATCCGGAAAAACCGTTCTTGGCCATCCTCGGCGGCGCCAAGGTGTCGGACAAGGTGCTGGTCATCGAAAACCTGCTGGAAAAGGTCGACAGCCTGATCATCGGCGGCGCCATGGCCTATACCTTGATGAAGGCCGAGGGCCAGCCGGTGGGCATCTCCCGGGTGGAGGAGGACAAGCTGGCGGTGGCCCGGGACGTTTTTGCCAAGGCCAAGGCGAAGAACGTGACCATCCTCTTGCCTGTCGATCATGTCTGCGCCCGGAAGTTCGACGTCGAGGAGCCGGACGGGGTGTTTGACACCATTCCGGACGACATGATGGGTCTGGACATCGGCCCGAAGTCCATTGAATTGTTCGCTGCGGCCATCGCCAAGGCCAAGACCATCGTCTGGAACGGCCCCATGGGTGTGTTCGAAAAGCCCGCCTTTTCCAAGGGCACCTTTGCCGTCTGCCAGGCCATCGCCGACAACCCGGATTGCATCTCGATCATCGGCGGCGGCGACTCGGTGAGCGCGGTCAATAAGTCGGGTCTCGCCGACAAGATGACCCACATCTCCACCGGCGGCGGCGCTTCCCTGGAGTTCCTCGAAGGCAAAAAGCTGCCCGGCGTCGAGGCGTTGGACGACGCCTGATTGGTCTCGGGTGGAACCCCGACTCGCCGTGCCGCCGCGCGTTGGCCGCTTGCGCATTCTATGAGCCCTGCGCATGCGCCGCATGCAGCTGCATCGCTCCGGTCGGTGGCTTGGTGGTCGGTTGGGTAACATAGCGGTCAGCTGAATGGGAACCCGGCGGTTTGCCTAACGGAAGGGTCGCCCGCAGGGCGGCCCGGATGCCGGCGCCCGGCGAGATTTTTTGCCAGAGGCGGCTTGCTTTTTCGCCTTCGTTGCGTACCATCGCATCAAACTACCCCGTGGTGTAATTGGCAACACCAGAGATTTTGGTTCTCTTATTCCTGGTTCGAGTCCAGGCGGGGTAACCAAATACTACCAACGCTGAACCCGCCGATGGCTGACGCCGAGGCGGGTTTCGCTTTGGTCTGTTTCTCGCCGATTCGGGCAAATCGTTGACCCGGAAATTATTTTTGGTATGAAAATGGGGTCCAAAGGTATTACGGTAAATTTTCAAACCGATGTGCGGCCGAAGCCAGGGAAGGATCTCGTCAATACCACATCGTTTGAAACCAGAAATACAGCTATAGTATTTGCCTTGCATACGGTTAAGTAATGAAGCGTGTCCCATGCGAAACCCTTAACGGAGCCTTCTCCATGCACCGGACAGATATCAAAGTTGGTGAGTTGGTCGACATGATCGATCGTGGTGAACTTCGCCTGCCTGAAATGCAAAGAAAATATGTTTGGCGTTCCTCGCGAGTGCGTGATCTGCTTGACTCTCTGTACCGGGGTTACCCCAGCGGTTCCATACTGGTATGGGAGACGGACCAAGAACAACCCACGCGTGAGATGTCGGTCACCCAACAACAGAGTCCATTTTCCGGACATAAGTTATTGCTCGATGGACAACAGCGCCTCACGTCATTGGCTGCCATTGTCAACGGCAAACAAATCCAGGTCCGGGATCGCAAGCGTGAGGTTGATATACTCTTCAATCTCGACAATCCGGAAAGTTTCCAAGATTTTACCGATGTTGATTCCGATGGTGACTCTCCGTTAGCCGACGGTGATTTCGAATCGGGGATT
>JAJBSZ010000010.1 GCA_020861125.1 Planctomycetota bacterium
GCGGACGACTTTCCCTGATTTGGCGATTGACATTGTGCGAAGCGGCGGTATAGTACATTTTCCATCGAAGTGCCTCAGGATCATCGGTTAAATTGCCGGGATGGCGGAATCGGCATACGCGCGGGTTTCAAAAACCCGTGACCGCAAGGTCGTGTGGGTTCAAGTCCCACTCCCGGCACCAATTATTAATCGCCGAAACCCCTAATTAATTAGGGGTTTCGGCGTTTTGATGGTTTGGTTTTCTAGAAGGTCCTGATGTGGACCTGATACCATTGAGGTAGGGTTCTGTGGATGTGAGTCCATGTTGTTCAGGAATAGCCTAACCTAGTGCATCGACCTCCCCGCGCCGGACGTAGGTTATTAATCCCATGTCGTCGATGATGTCTGGATGTTTCAAATCCATCTAACTGGACGTGTCCTACTCTGACGCCAGTCCACATTGGTTACCTCATTGTCATCGGCAAAACTATTTTTTGGAAAAAGTGAACGCTCCGGAGTGTGGGCGTTGATGGACAGTGATTCCGTCATCGCGGCAGATCATGAAGTATCCCGTTCGCGAGCGACGTAGAAGGTCTTCCCTTGGTCAGTCGTGCCGGAATGGGGCGTCGTAACCTTCGCGGCTCACGAGCAGTGACGAGGAGGTAATAATGGCCGTGACTAATAGCAGGCTCACGATGGCTTCCCAGAAAAGTCTACCCACGTCCTGTTATCGGCACCAGTTTTCACCACGTAAATTCCATCGGCGATGGCGTCGAAGGGCTTTCTCATTTTTCCCATCAAGGCGTCCATCTTTGAAGGCGCGGTGCAAGCAGACGATTTATGAGGCTGGCCCGCTGCCGCGTTCTACTGTAACCCATTCTCATTCCCGGAGTGCGAATCGTACCGTTTTTGTGTGAGTTCCCCTCATGAACATCCAGATCGATATGCGAAAACTCTGCTCCCTCCCTGTGCTGCGGCGGAAGATCGGCTGGGAAAATATTTCTGAGGAGATACGGTCGGAGAGGGGCCATGCCTGGCCGGTATTCTGCGTCAATCCGGATTCGCCGGAATTACGGAGAATATACTTGTTCGCCAACCCCGACTATGACGGAATCTTTCAGGTCGACTTTGGTGACGACGGGTTCCATTGCCATATGGAGGGGTATTCCGGCGACTGGGAGTGGCGCAACACCTGGCAGGCCATCAAGCTGGCGCGGGGTTTGGTGTCAGAGAAATTGACCGTGCTGGAGACACTTGACGGTGCCGGCAGGGTAAAGGGGTGGGAGGTTCTGCCGTTTGCCTGCTGGCCAAATACGGTACTGCGCAGTGATTGCGAACGGCTACAGCCGGGCGTGAAAAATCCCCTTGTCGACCTTGAGGGCAATGGCTGGCGTCCACCCCACTACCGGCGTATCGTTTTCAATCGGCGACCGTTCGTGGACACCCCCGACTGGAGACGGTATGTGCCGGTACCGTGCGGCTGGATGTCCCCGGAAAGATGGGAATTGGTCAGGCGGGTGGAGGAATCCCTGGGAATACCGAAACCCAACCGCCTGACCTGATGCGAGGAACGTTCCACGGTATCCCTGGGTGGATACCGCTGGAACCGGACTCCGCGCACCGGCGACTCTGGTCCGTCGGGAAGGTGTACCGGCTGGTCCGGCCGGTCGGGCGGCGGTTACGAGCCCTGCGGCGGCAGGGTTTCCAGGCAGAGGATGATGCGGAGGAGCATCTCGTTCACCGGTACGGCCAGGCCGTGTTCCCGCGCCATCGAGACCACGGTACCGCCGAAGAGATCCACCTCGGTCTTGCGGCCGGCTTCGATATCCTGCAGCATGGATGTCTTTCCCCGGGGGGAAAGCGCGTCGATGGCGGTGATGGCCTGGTGGGCGTCGTCCGGCGTCAGGGGTACCCCCGCTTTCGGTGCCAGTGCCGCCACTTCCAGCATGGCGGCAAGGGCCAGATCCCGCGGCTTTCCCGCCCGTTGCAGCGGGCCGTAGGGGGAGCGCAGCACCGCCGAGACCTGGTTCACACCCACATTCAGCATGAATTTGGTCCAGAGGCTGCGTACCATATCCTCGGGAATGGTGAAGTCAATGCCGGTGCGGGTGAAGAAGTCGCCTACCCGGCGCACCTTTTCGCTGGGCGACCCCGGCGGGTTGACCGCTTCACCAAAGGGGATAAGACCCAGTGTGGTGAAGGTGACCGCATCATCTACCCGGGTGGCGTCTATTTTTACCGAATAGGCATAGAGCACCCGATCGGGGCCGTATACCTGCCCTATGGCGTGTTCACTGCTGATGCCGTTCAACAGGGAAAGAATGATGGTATCGGGCCCAACGTGATTTTGCACGTCGAGGATAGCCTGGGGCAGGTGGTGGTGTTTGACCGCAAACACCAGAAGATCGGCCGGCGCCACCGGGTCGGCCGGATCGGCGATCGGAAAGCGGATCGTCCGTCCGTTTACCCGCACCCCCTGACGCAGACGCTGGGCTCTGGCGCCGGAGGCAATAACCCGAATCCGTTCCACCGGCAGGAATTCGAAAATGCGGGAAAGGTAGGCGCACCCAAGGGAACCAAGGCCAATCCAGGAAATGGTTTCAATGGTTTTCACTGACGGTTCCTTTGAATCGTTCCGGAAAAGCGCCGGGCTCCCGCAGGGTGGCGGAAACGGATCCCGGCGGAGCGCCGCGGTGGCATACTTCCCTACCTCCCGCCGACAACAAACCAGGCCGAAGGTTCCGGCTGCCTGCCAACGGGAACTCCCGGTTCGTTGCGGTCAGTATACCATACTTTTGGTGACCAGATAGGCTTTCCGGTAATATACCGTTCCCAAACCGGCCTGGCTCCAGGTGCTTTTCCTTCCGTCCCGCCGCGAACCGTTCCGCCTCGATCTTAAAACGGGCTTGCGTTATTATTGATTCTGGTTAATATAAACGTTAATGCTTTGGCTGGGTCCGGGCTTTTTCTTCGGGAAGGGACGGTGCCGGCC
>JAJBSZ010000215.1 GCA_020861125.1 Planctomycetota bacterium
AATTGATCTACGGCACGCTCCTGCCGCTGACCTCCATCCTCGCCATGCTGGGTCTCGGGTTTCTGGTGCGGCGTCTGATCCGGGTGCCGCCGGGTCGGCGCGGCATTTTTACCGCCTCCTTCGCCTTTTCCAATTCCATCTTCATCGGGCTGCCGGTGAACATGGCCCTGTTCGGCGAAGAGGCACTGCCGTATGTTCTCCTCTATTATTTTGCCAGCACATCCCTGTTCTGGTCGGTGGGGAACTACCTCATCGCCTCGGACGGCCAGACCACCCCAAGCCCCATCGTCAGCCTCGACACCCTGAAGAAGATCGTCTCGCCGCCCATGCTGGGCTTTCTTTCCGGGCTGTTCCTGGTGCTCCTGGGCGTCAAGCTGCCGGGCGTCCTCGCTAACACCGCCCGCTTCATGGGCGGCATGACCACGCCGCTGGTGCTGCTGGCGCTGGGGGTGATGATCTGCGACATGGGGTTGTCGAAGATCCGTTTCACCCGCGAGCTGTTTCTGGTGATGGTGGCGCGCTTCGTGGTGGCGCCGCTCCTTATCATCCTCCTCACGGGGCTGGTGCCGGTGGATTCGCTGATGCGGCGGGTGTTCATCATCCAGGCCTCCCTGCCGGTGATCTCTAGCCTGGCACTGCTGGCCAAGTTCTACAACAGTGACTACGACACCGCCACCATCAACGTCTCCGCCACCACCATGATGTCCCTGGTGACGGTGCCGGTGTTCATGGTGATCGGCAGCTCCATCTGAAGCGGGCGGTTGGCGGGTTGGGTTGGAGCGGTCAGGGTCCGACGTTGAAGCCGGTAAGTACCGCGACGCCGGAGACGTCCACCGTGGTCAGGGCGGCGTAGGCGGGCCGGAAGCGGATCGGGCCGGCCACTTCGATACCGAGGAGGTGGCAGAGGACGGCCCGGAGGATCCCGCCGTGGGCCACCAGCAGGACGCTCTCGTCGGCGCCAGCCCGGGCCCGTTCGGCCACGGCGGCCGCCCGGCGGAGGACGCCGAGATGATCCTCGCCGCCGGGGAAATGGAAGGGGCGGGACAGGGCGGTCCAGCTGTCGCCGATCTCCGGTTGACGGGCCTTGACTTCTTCGAAGGAGAGCCCTTCCAGATCGCCAAAATCGATCTCCAGAAGGCTGGCGTCCGGCTCGGCCGCAATGCCACAGGCGTCGGCGATGATCCCCGCCGTCGCCGCCGCCCGACGGAGCGGGCTGTACCAGCATCGGGCCGGCGCGAGGGGCTGGAGACGCCGGGCCGCCCGCCGGGCCTGCCGGCGGCCCGTGGGCGAGAGGTCCGGATCCAGCCGCCCCAGAAACCGGCCGGTATAGCCCGCCTCCGGTTCGCCGTGCCGCACCAGATAGATCCATTTGGCCATGCCGTGCCGCCTCCTTTCGCCGGCCGGTTCGGGGACGGCTTTTCCATCCTAGCCGCTGGCGGGCGTTTGGCAAGGGTACGGCCGGATCCCAGCCGAATTGTGCTTGTAATGCGCCGGAGAATCCGGGAGAATGACCGGACGGTTCACGAGGGCATCAGGACGAAAAAGGAGCGGCATGGCGACCGGGACAGGCGAGGGCGACGGGCTTTTCGGGGATCGGCTGGACGCGGCGGTGCGGCGGAAGGGGAGCGTGGCGGTGGTCGGCATCGACCCCACCGTTGCCTTGTTGCCGCCGGATCTGGCCGGCCGGGCCGCCGAGGGATCGTCCGGGTTATATTCCGCTCTGAGCGATTTCTGCATCGGCATCGTGCTGGCGGTGGCGGATTTGGTGCCGGCGGTCAAGCCGAACATCGCCTTCTTTGAAGCCTTCGGCATGCACGGACTGTCGGTTTACAAATCGGTCTGCCTCACCGCCGCCGACGCCGGCCTGTTGGTGATCGGCGATGTCAAGCGGGGCGACATCGGATCAACCGCCGCCGCCTACGCCAGCGGTTTGCTTGACGCCCCCAAGGTACCGCTGCGGGAACTCTCGGACGCGAACCAGCCCGAGGCATTCCAGGCGCTGGTGGGCGTTCTCCTCGGCCCCCACGACGCCCTGACCCTCAACCCCTATCTCGGTTCTGATTCGATTGAACCTTTTGTCGAGCGCGGTGCCGGCCGAGGGCAGGGGTTCTTTGTTCTGGTCAAGACCAGCAATCCTTCCAGCCGCGAACTGCAGGATCTCCGGCTCGCCGACGGCGGCACGGTGGCGGAGCGGACCGCCCTGCTGGTGGACGGCTGGGGCGCGGACTCCATCGGCGAAAGCGGCTTGTCGTCGGTCGGCGCAGTGGTGGGGGCGACCCATCCGGCGGAACTGGGCCGGTACCGCGAACTCATGCCCGCCGCGCCGTTTCTCATCCCCGGCTACGGCGCCCAGGGCGGCGCCGCGGCGGACGTGGTGCCGGCTTTCCGCCCGGACGGCAGCGGCGCCGTGGTCAACGCCAGCCGCTCCATATTGCAGGCCTGGAAAAAAGAGGACACGCCCGACGACTGGATCGGCGCCGCTCGCCGGGCGGTCACGGCCATGAACACCGATCTCCGCGACGCGCTGACCGCCGCCGGCAAATGGTGCTTGTAAGCTGAAAACTCTTGCCCATCCGCCAACTGCTGCCACCGCCGGCCGGCCGGCGTAGCCTGGTTGCCGGGCCTCGGGCCCGAGAAATTTCCCCCCGAACCGAATAGCAGGCTAAATTTACGCCTTGCCATCCCACAGTTCCTGACAGCTTCACATGGATGCCGAAAACGCGGTTTTCGGCTCGCTGCCGTTCCGGCAGACAACCATACTATCAGGAGCCTTAGACATGACGACCATACGCAACCTACTGTTGGGCCTGGCCATGGCCGGGACCGTACTGTTCGCCACGGCGGCCCTCTGGGCGGTGGAATTGCCCAATCATCAGTGGAAGGACGAGCAGGGGATCACCGTCGATTCTGCCAGTGAAGACGCCAAGCGGATCCGCGAAACTGAAAACCGGCGGCAGAGTGATAT